>DASRUK010000082.1:0-7763 GCA_035655475.1 Candidatus Nanoarchaeia archaeon | reverse complement strand
TAGCGCTTGTCGTCAGGGTGAAAGAATACAGCGACACATGCAGGGAGCAGCTCTGGCCTTGTTGTTGCAATTATCAGATTTTCTCCGTCTACCTTGAAGACTATATCATTAAAGTATGAGTCTAATAGTTTATCCTGGCATTCCACCTGGGAAATTCCTGTCTGACAATCAGGACACCACATGACCGGAGCCTCTTTTCTGTAAGCTCTGTCCATGCCATACAGCTCGATAAAGCTTTTTTGGCTTATCTTTTGGCAGTGCTTGTTGATCGTCGTGTAGTTTAGGTTCCAGTCGCAGGACATGCCAATCCTTTTCCAATCGGCAATATATTTCGGCCTGAGCTCTTTATCGAGCGTTTCTAAACACAGGTCTATGAACTCCTGCCTTTTCATCTGAAAAGCTTTGACGTTCTTTGTCTTTTCTATTAGGCGCTCTGTAGGAATCCCGTTATCATCTGTTCCAAAAGGATAGAATATGTTTTTTTGCTGCATCCTTTGGAACCTTACCACAAAGTCCTGCTGGGAATATGAGAAAGCATGGCCTAGGTGCATCTTTCCTGAGACTGTCGGAGGGGGAGTGTCTACTGAGAATATTTCCTTATCGCTTTTTTGATCAAAGCGGTAAATATCATTTTCTTCCCAAAATTTCTGCCACTTTGGCTCTGAAACCTTTGGATCATAAAGCTTAGGTAGTTCCATAACAAGCAATAGTTGGTGATCGGTTTATAAAATTTGCTTCCTTAGTCTGATTTTAATCCAGAGATTATACTATAACTTTTTCCAAAGATACTGTTTTTGTATTATAAACGTACTGCTTCTGTCTTTTTTAATTTTCTCCTGCTCGATTATCTCGTCCAATTTAAATCCAAACCTTTGATAGAGCTTTAACGCACCTTCATTTTCCTTCCAGGCACGGATGAACAAGTAATCCCACCTATGCCTGTCAATCTCATCCAAACACTTTTGCATCATCTGTGAACCGATGCCTTTGCCTTGGTACTCCTTTGCGACATGCATCTCAGAGATATAATAACATCTGTCAACAGGGAATCTTTCCCTAACCGTGCCGGGCAACAAATCATCGTGACCTAATGCACCGGAGAGCATAAATCCAATAAGATTGCCGCCGTCAAAAGCAAGGTATCCATGACCATCTGCCTCAAATAAACCCAGCATATACTTTAACTCTGTATCCCTGCTTAAGGTCTGCTGCATCACGCCTGATGTCGCGGTTTCCATATAGATATCCAAAACCCTGCCTTGATGCAGCCTGAAGGTTTCAATATCTGCTTTAACTATGTTTACGAGCATAATTGACTAAATTACTTGACATGTCAGAAATCGCTTCAGGCGCACGCTCTGATGCTTTAGCCCAGAGTAAGCCAGCGATTTCTGAGCATGCTCAAGAACACGCCCCGGGCTTTCAGCCCGGCGGTTCTTGACACTTTTTAAATTTTAGGCTTGTGTCAGTTTTCAATCAATACTTTAATAAATTCCTGATAATATCTTTTCCCTATGATCCCTTTCACTAAAAAGTATGATCCTAAATGCTGCACCGATGTAAAAGGGCAGGATAAAGCTATCTCTGAAATCAGGGAGCTTGCCAAGAATTACTCAAAAGGCAAGAAGGCGATATGGCTTTATGGTCCATCAGGCTGCGGAAAGACATCTCTTGTGCATGCTCTTGCCAGTGAGCTTTCGTATGAAATCATCGAGGTAAATGCGTCCGATACCAGGAATAAAGAAGAGATCTGGCAAAAACTTGGTGGCGCTGCTTTACAGATGTCTTTATTTTCAAAGGGCAAGATAATCCTTGTTGATGAAGTTGACGGCCTTTCAGGGATGGAAGACAGAGGAGGGCTTGCTGCTGTTGCTGACATAATTGAGAGGTCTGCTTTTCCGATAATACTAACGTCAGCAAATCCTTGGGATTACAAGTTCAATGCTCTGCGAAAGAAGTGCACCCTTATTGAACTGGAAGGGTTAAATTATGCTGAGATCGCTGAAATCCTTAGAGGAATATGCGAGAAAGAGAAGATCAGATGTGATATAGAGGTACTCAAAAATCTTGCACGAAGAGCTGGCGGAGACTGCAGGGCTGCTATCAATGACCTTCAGACTTTAACTCAGATAGGCAGGGAGATAACAAAGGAAAGCATTGAAGAGCTTTTTGAGCGAAGCCAGGAAGAGAGCATGCCTAGTGCCCTCCTTAAGATATTTAAGACAACAGACCCAAAAGTTGCCATAACTGCTTTTGATAATATCACTGAGGATCTTGACCACCAGATGCTTTGGCTTGATCAGAACCTGCCATTAGAGTATGAAAAGCCAGAAGACCTTGCGAGAGCTTATGATAAACTTAGCAAGGCAGATGTTTTTAACAGAAGGATAAGAAGATGGCAGCACTGGAGATTTCTTGTCTATATCAACGCTTTGATAACTGCAGGGGTTGCTGTATCAAAGGATGAGAAAAACCACAAGTTTGTGCAGTATAAGCCTACTGGAAGGCTGCTTAAACTTTGGTGGGCAAAACAGAAGAGCATGAAGAAAAGAGCTATTGCTGAAAAAATAGCTGAAAAGACGCATAGCAGCACCAGGGAAGTTATCAAAGATATCGAGTACTTCAAGGTTATATTCAAAAAGGACAAAGAGATGGCTGATAAGATAGCAGTATATGCTGACCTTGATAAAGAAGAGGTCGACTGGCTTAGAAAATAGCTAGCCTGTTTTAGAAAGATATTGAGGCTCGGCTGTGGGGAATTTAACAATGTTTGGCTCTTTTTCAGGGGCAGTATAAATAAGCTTTTTCTTGATGTTTCTCAAAAGACCCTCTTCGCCAGCAATCGTCGATAGGATAACATCATTTACTGTCCCGAGAGCAACTCTATAAGTCGGATTGTGCAAATAATTCATGCTATAAAAATGAATAGGGGATATTGTAAGGAAGGCTTCTGCCATGGTTGACCAATACTTCTTCTTTAGGTCTTCGTTGTAAGCTTCTTTTATATAACCAAAAATTTTGCCATCAAACATGCTTTTTATCGTTCCCCATACCCCATACTTTCCAACGATGTAATTAGTTGTCCTATACCATGCCATCCAAGGGGCAAGCATTATAGGATTAAATAAAAGGGTTTTTGCTATCATCCCTGTCAGCCCTAATGGAGTTCCCATTATCAAGTCAGGCACTTTGTAGGCCCAATATGCCAATGCTCCTCCAAAGTTTCCCACAGCAAGCGTCCTTCTCATATCTTTCCATGTGGTCTTTTGTTTCTTTTTCCTATTAGTAAGATATTTTCCTATCCCCAGCCCAATAGGCGTCAATAGGCTTGCAGGACCTCCTATCGCATAAGCTAAAACCGCTAGCGGAGAGTAAAGAGCAACATCCCTTGCGACGTTCCAAAAAGTCCAGTCGCTTTTCTCTGCCTTTTTTTCAAGCTCAGAGCCACCTTGAGGTGCAAGCCTTTTCTCTAAGTCTTCACCTGCCATATTTTGCACCCACTATAGAGAAGTCGATGGCATGACTTCTGCTCCTAAATATGCCAAGCTCAACCAGATTGTCTATCTTCTGAAGGAGAGAGCTGTCTATGGATATACTGAGTTTTGTTTTCATCTAAAACTCCTCATTAAAATGCGGAGCGCGATGGTGGAGTTTTTGAGCGTGCTCAGAAATCACTGGCTTACTCTGTGTTAAAACACCAAAAGTGTGCGCCAATAGTGATTTCTGACACATCTAAAACTCCTCTAGAAGGCTTCTTAAGCAGAATTCAACTGCCTCGCTTTTGCTTTTGTGCCTTTGCTGCCTAATATTGTCCCTTAAGGCAAACAGGCTTTTTTCATCGATCGTTATGCTTATCTTTTCTTTCATTACTACCTAGTGGTAGTATGACATACTACTAATATATAAAGCTATCGCTAATTATACTATTGTTTAGTGGTAAAATACTTATCAACTAAGAATAATATTTCCAGGAAAGCCAGGTGTTTTCGTCAGGAGCGCCCTGCCAAAAGCCGCCAACTAATGCGATATTTTTCTCCGTTGTCTTGATGCACAAGGTCTTTCCTGAATAAAAGCTAGCAATGGCAGCTGCATCTGCGATAGTGTCGATACAGTCTTTTCTTCCTGCCTCTGTTATCTTCTTGTCAATTATCCACAGATTCCTGCCTGGACTTTCAGCAGTGAAGAATGTGTAGCCAATGTACGGAGCACTCAGTTTAATGCTTACATCAAGCTTAGGTGCGCCTATGTCCAAAAAAATGTTCTCGCTAAAGTCGACGCTTTTTATGGAAATCTCCTGCATCCTGCCCATACCTTGAGTAATAGTGTAGGTCTTTGCCTGTTTGGTTTCAAGGGTAAGGCATTCACCGTCTTTGCACCCGTTTTGGCATATAGTCTCCTGGGCCACGATGCAGTCCTGGAACTGGTAGCCTTTCTTGTTTAGGTCAGAGCAGATCCAGCCCTGGGTGCAATTCCCTGATGGCATAACTGCCTCCTGTTCCTGAGCTTTATCGATTTGGGAAATTTCATCTGTAGAAGCACATCCTGCAAGAAAAGCAAATAAGAATAGAATTATGAGTTTCATACCTTTTTATCCCTCTGCTATTATATAAAAGTTTTGAGGGCAATATTTATATATAGTTATAAATTTTTAGCAACTTATGACTTTGACAATAGATGACATGTCGGTGTTTTGCAAGAAGAAAGGATTTGTGTATCCAAGCAGCGAGATATACGGCGGGTTTTCTGGCTTTTTTGACTATGGGCCGCTTGGAGTTGAACTCAAGAACAACATAAAGGCTGCTTTTTGGAAGAGATTTGTAACAGATCGGGAAAATATCGTGGGTATCGATGGGACTATCGTCACCCATCCCATGGTCTGGAAGGCATCTGGGCATGTTGATAATTTTACTGATTATATCTATACCTGCGGCAAATGCAAGACAATGATAAAGGGAGAGGAAAAAGAAGAGGTAAAGTGCCCAAAGTGCAAGGGAAATATGGAAAAGCAGGGCAAGTTCAACCTTATGTTTGAGACAAATGTAGGGCCTGTCAAGGGCAATACTGCTTATCTTAGGCCTGAGACTGCACAGGTAATCTTTGCTGACTTTAAGCAGGTCATGGATTCTTCCAGGCAAAAGCTGCCTTTTGGAATCGCACAGATAGGAAAGGCATTTAGAAACGAGATATCGCCGCGTGATTTTCTTTTTAGATGCAGGGAGTTTGAGCAGTTTGAGATAGAATTTTTTGTCCATCCGAATAAAGTAAACGATTGCCCAAATATCGCTGAAGTAATGGATATAAATGTAAATCTTATCACTGCTGAAAACCAGGAGAAGAAGAAAGATCATTTTATCATAAGCATAAAAGAGATGATAGATAAGAAGATCTGCTCTGCCTGGCATGCTTATTTTCTGGCTGAATATTATCAGTTCTTCTTGGATATGGGGATAAAGCCTGAGAATCTACGCCTGCGGGAGCATCTTAAGGATGAACTTGCGCATTATGCCTCTGCTTGCTTTGACATCGAATATAAGTTTCCTTTTGGATGGAAAGAGATACACGGAAATGCAGATAGAGGGCAGTTTGACCTAAAACAGCACATGCAATTTTCAAAAACAAATATGGAGTATTTTGACGAAGAGACAAAGGAGAAGGTTATCCCTTATGTTGCATCTGAGCCTTCACAGGGTATAGACAGAGCGTTTCTTGCTTTCCTTTATGATGCTTATAACGATGACAAAGAGAGAGGGAATATCGTCTTGAAATTAAAGCCTTCACTTGCACCTATAAAGGTCGGAGTTTTCCCTCTTGTAAATAAATTGAACGATAAATCCAGGGAAGTGTTTGAGGTTTTGCGGAAAGAGTTTAACTGCATCTATGACAAAAGCGGTTCTGTAGGAAGAAGGTATGCAAGGGCAGACGAGATGGGAATACCTTTCTGCGTTACTGTTGATTTTGACACATTGAATGATGAGAGCGTCACTGTCAGGGATAGGGACAGCACAAAGCAGGTGAGGGTAAAAATTAATAAATTAGCAAGCGTTCTCCATGATATGATAATAGGAAAAAAACACTTTGAAGGTGGTTGATATGGCAATAAAAGACTTACAGGCAAGGCAAGGACAGGTTGATCTAATAGCTGATGTTGTTGAGAAGGCTGAGCCGAGGGAATTTGAGAAGTTTGGCAAGAAAGGAAAGGTATGCAATGCCAAGATAAAGGATGAGACTGGCGAGATGACACTTACTCTTTGGAACGAACAGACCGAGACTGTCAAAGTTGGCGATAAAGTCCATGTCATCAATGGATGGGTCTCTGAATGGCAAGGAGAGAAGCAGCTTTCTACTGGAAAGTTTGGGCAGCTGGAAGTGGTTGAAAAGGGAACTGCTGTTCCTGCACCCAGCAAAGCACCAGAGAAGAACGCCTCAGCGATGCCTAAACAGCCAGAGAGAAAGGAAGTCAACTATGAAGACATAGAGAAAGAGACTGACGACGAAGTCTATAAGGATGAAGAAGAGGTTTACTGAAAACAACAATCTTTATATAGAATTATCCAATTCTGTGAGGTACGGTTGGGCATAATGGGGATTCTTAGAATTAATTTTTAAGAACCATAAACGTAGCTCAGCCTGAGAAGGCTTAGTTGTCTTCGGCTAAGGAGAGCATCCATTATGATCTTAAACTACGCTGAAGACGTAGGTGAGAAGTTCAACCTTAAAAGTGGGCTTCCTTAAATCGGGGATTCAAATATCCCAGAGGGAAACAATCCCTCAGGATTTGAAAGTTCCCCCGTCCCCACTTTTTTCTTTTAAGCTGTGAGTGTGACAAACATTATCTGGTTTGCTATAGAATTAAAGATGAGCATTATCGCTCCTGCGACTATGCAATAGATGAGGGTCGACCTTATCAGGTTTTTTCCAAGCAAATACCTTTCATTGAGCTTGTCTGAGCCGTTTTCTATGCCATTTGCAAGTATTGTCAATATCCAGGTAATCTGAACAACATATAAGCCGACGATTATCTGGAAGTAATAAGTGGGAACGCCCTGGCCAAAGAAACCTGACATCATTGCGCTTGTCGCGTCTGCGCCTGCATCAGCATTCATCTGCTTCATCTGGACAGCAAGCTTTCCAAGAATCGTCGTTATCATGCTTGTTATACCTATGACTATGCCTGCGATCACTGGGGTGAGGAACTTTATCTGCGAGGTCATGGATGAGATGACTTCTGCCATGAGGTCTTTTAGGCGCTCGTTTACCTTGTGGATCTCTTTTATGTATCTTGAGATATTCATCAGAGCCATGGAAGCTACCTTTGGGCCCTTTTTTACTGACTCGATGAGCACTTTCATGGAGCTTTCTATGAGATTAGATGGATAATAGGCGACTGCGCCGTGCCTAGGGTCAAATATCGCTTCTGTCACACCCATGCCAAGCCTCCTGATGTTAAGCGAAACAATCTGGAAGAAAGAGCCTGAGACAGTGCCCTGCATAGCCTGGCTTACTTTTCCAAATGCTGTCTCTGCAGGAAGGCCGTCGCCAAGCCGGTTTCCAAGCTGGAAGAGGCCTGATGCAAACTCCTGCTCAAGCTCGTCTGTCTTTTTTCTTATCTCTATTACATTGCTGGACCTTAATCTATAGTAGCAGCCTAGGGCTATGCCAAGGCTTAAGGTGATAAAAAGGCTGAGCATGGAAGCGCCAAGCCCAAATGGGCCTGTCGTGCTTGTTTCAGTTGTCCTGTAATCCAGGAGACAATAGGCCCTAAA
>DASRUK010000081.1:0-9053 GCA_035655475.1 Candidatus Nanoarchaeia archaeon | reverse complement strand
TTTGGGGTGATGGGAAGTTTATGGCTTCTGTTGGCCATATCACCTTAGAAAAAGCCAAAGAATATCTAGAGAAGCAAGAGACTCATCATGCCAATAATTCGACGGAATCCCCACCCTTCAGGGTTGGGGTGGAGGTCAATTTATTTCATAAAACAGTAAGCAGCCTTTTTGGACACTTAAAGCTAAAAATCAGAATTTATGTCTACAATCCTTCTATAGGGAACCATAAAGTTAAGTTAGCAAATGCTAAAGCCAGATTCTACTTGGATAAAAGGGCAAACCAAACCTACTATATTTGGAGACTTGCCTCAACTAAAATTGTTGAGGAATGGAAAGGCAGAGTACAAACAATCACCGGCAATCACCAATACTATGCAAGCATTTTAAGAGGCTTTTTTGCTGGTGAAGGCAATATAAAAACTGGATCCCATAGTAACAGAACTATCAGGATTGCTCAAGGTAAACCGTTTCCTTTGCTGGAAAAGATATTAACAAAATTCAAGGTAGATTTTAAATATTCCCTCGCTGAAAGAAGTTATGTAATAGTTGGTAAACGCAACTGGGATGTATTGGCCCAGTTAGGAATAGCTGATTTACATCCAATAAAAAAAACAAAGTTTTGGAATACATATAATAGTTATAAAGAAGAGCATTACTCTGCTAATTACCTAAAGACCAAGATATTGCAATTATTGGAGAAGCCCTACACCTCTCAGCAGCTGGCAGGTATCATGGGTAGAAGCCAAGCCAGAGTCTATGATATCCTTGGCAATCTAAAGCAATTGGGAATTGTTAAGAACTATAGGGTAGGAAGTAAAGATTATTGGATAAGGAAAGACCAAAATATTATTATACTGTCCCTTACTAAGCAGAAGTATCTTAGTTATCTCAACAGGTCAGCTATGAGCACAAATAACCTTTGTAATAAATTAAAAGTCGGTTGGAAATGCTCTTTTAGAAGACTCAATGAATTAAAAAGATTAGGCTTAGTTAAAAGAAATGAGGACAAAACTTGGAAGAGATTAAAAATAGATAAAAAGGTGATTTGTTTATGACATTAGTGTGCGGCATCGATGAGGCTGGCAGAGAGTTAACTTAGGTTAACTCGCCAATAGGCCCTGTAATCGGTCCGATGGTGATAGCAGGCGTATTAGTAAACGAAGAGGATATTCCAAAGCTTAAATCCATGGGCGCAAAAGATTCAAAGCTTCTTACAAGAAAGCAAAGGGATGACCTCTTTGAGCCGATAAAGCAGATGGTCAAAGCATATAAGATTATAGTTATCCCTGCAGAAGAAATAGACCGCGCCTTATTTTCTGACGACCTTAACCTTAACTGGCTGGAAGCCCACAAGTCAGCAGAAATAATAACTGAGCTAAAGCCAGAAAGAGCAGTGATAGACAGTCCCTCCAATAACTGCAAAGCATACACATTATACGTTGAAAAGCTCCTGGCAAAAACCCACTGTAATAACTCTTTGTTCAACCATGATCATCACAAGATAGAAGTTATCTGCACTCATAAGGCAGATGTCAAGTTCCCAGAGGTGTCTGCAGCATCTATCCTGGCAAAAGTCACAAGAGACAGGGAGATGGACGAGATATGCAAAAAATATGGCGATGCAGGCCCAGGCTATATGTCAAATCCGATCACCCAAAAGTTCCTCAAGGAAAACTGGGACAAGCATCCTGAGATATTCCGCCATAGCTGGATGTCTTACAAGAACCATGAGGAGCAGAGATTCCAGCAGACATTTACAGATTTTGCAAATGTAGTGGAAAAGCAAGAAGGTATGGTTACAAAAGAAGACCTGAAAGCCCTGGAAGCTTACGGCTACCAATTCACAGAGGCCAAAGGCGAGCACGAGGTGGCAAGGCTAAAAGGCCCATGCACGATCACTCTTTACACAACAGGAAAGCTCTTGATCCAAGGAAAGCCTGATAAGAAAGAAGAGGTTGAAAAAGTTCTAAGGAAGGCTGGATGGGTTGGTTAAATTTTTCAACAACGAAAGCTTTATATCTTTTTAAGCAGATATCTCTCATCTATGGACAAAAGGCTCGAGAGAACAGTTGTTCAACATTTGAAAAAGCAAGGGGCAAAAAGCATTGCGGTATTCGGCTCATTTGCGAGGGATGAGCAGAAAAAAGGCTCCGATTTGGACATCCTGGTTGAGTTTAAAGAAATAAAAAGTCTTCTTGAGATGTCAAGGATTGAACGAGAGCTTTCCAAAAAAGCTGGAATTAAAGTTGACTTGCTTACAAAAAAAGGGATTAGCCCTCTTATATACAGCCATATCAAGAAAGATCTTAAAGTGATTCTATAAAGGATGATTCTGTATACATAGCACATATTCTTGAATCAATAGAAAGGATTGAACAATACCTATCCGGTATTTCAAAGGAAAAATTTATGGAAAGTGGCATTATACAGGATGCCGTTATCAGGCAGCTGGCAATCATCGGTGAAGCATCAAAGCATATATCTAAAGAGTTAAAGAACGAGATTGAACTGCCTTGGAAAGACATCGCTGGCATGAGGGATCGACTTATTCATGCTTATTTTGGAGTTAACTTAGACGAGGTATGGAAGACGATAAAGGAAGATTTGCCTTTCTTAAAGGATAAAATTAAAGATTTCTGCTGATTATTTCAAGTAAGAAGAGGTCAAAAGAGTTCTAAGGAAGGCTGGATGGGTTGGGTAACTTCAAGATATTGCACTTACTGGATTTTTCTTTCTGTGAATTCATTATACACAATGATAGCAATCATCTGCCATTCATCAATTAGTCTGCTGGGGGTAGATCATCGCTTCTTGTATATAGGGTTTACCAAAATGATAATATTTTTTTCAAGTTCATAATTTGTTTACACATTTAATAATTAACCAATATTCCTCTGCTTAGGGTGAGGCTCATGGAAACATTAAGCGAAAAAAAAAGAAAGTGGATAATACTTCAGTTAGTCGTGGCATAATTTTACCTTTAAATATTTCAGGAAGGGATTGACTGGTTGGATAAAGAGTAATCACCCTTTAAGGCTTCGAACGCTTGTATAAGTGCGTTTAAACTGGTTCTTTCCTTACTATAACAGGGGGACTATCTAAACGTTCCTTATTTCTTGCATAACGCTCCTATATTGTTTTATGCGCATCATTTGTAACTTCTGCCAAATTGTCCATAAAAGTCCAGAATAATTCATTGGAGTTACACATGCTATCAAGATCAACACGTTTAATATAATACACAGAACTAGCTTGACGTGGTTCCCTGTGCGGGTGGTAAATGTTGTTTGGAAAGACAACAATCCGCTATGCTTTTTATTAATAAATAAGGATATAGCGGATTCATATAGAAAATATTTTCACTATCTCTGGAATATTTCAAAACCTTAATATATCAGTTATACATTTTAGTATAACTAGGTGATGTTTATGACCATGGCAGAAGTTCAGGTTAAAGAGTGGGGAAATTCACTTGGGATAATCATTCCAAAAGAAATAATTGAGCATGATGGACTGAATAAAGGTGATACTATTAAAGTTGACATAATTAAACGTAACAGGAGAGATGGATTCGGTGCCTTTAAGGGCATTGGTAAATTCCAAAGAGACACCGAGCATCGAGACAATTTGTACTGAGTTTATGATATCCATAATAGATACTTCGGCATGGGTGGAATACTTTGAAGGCAGTGCAAAAGGCATATTTCTTAAGAATTTACTGGAAGATAAAAAAAACAAGTTTGTCACCATGGAAAGCTGTATCGCTGAATTAGTTGGGGTCTCTCTAAGGCAAGGTCTGGACTTTAGACAGCTAAAAACCTTTGTTAAGGAAAATTCAGTTATTTTGCCAATTCTGACAGAGACATGGATAAGCGCTGCAAAGATTCGTCATGTAGTGAGAAAAACAAGGCCGCAGTTTGGCTTACTTGATGCCCTATTATTGGCAAAACAGAAAGAGCTAAATTGCAGTTTAATTAGTAGTGACTCACATTTCAAAGCCCTAAAAAACGTCGTTTACATTGGCGATTGATAATCAAAATCTTTATTAACCTTGAACGGATTTTACTTCTTTAGTGTCAATAAAAAGGTGATTTAAGTTACTCATATCAATAAATTAGTACTCCGCGGCTTCAAAAGCTTTGCAAAGCACACAGAGCTTACTTTCGGCCCTAACTATAACTGTGTTCTGGGTCCAAACGGCAGCGGCAAATCGAACATTCTCGACAGCTTATGCTTTGTTCTGGGAAAATCAAGCGCAAAATCCATGAGGGCTGAAAAATCCTCAAACCTTATATATAACGGAGGAAAATCAAAAAGCCCTTGTAAGGAAGGGGAAGTCTCAATTTATTTCGACAATCAAAACAAGCGTTTTCCGACAGATGACCCTGAGGTAAAAATTACTAGGATAGTAAGGCAAAACGGCCAATCCATCTACAAGATAAATGATAAGTTAAGGACAAGACAAGAGATAGTAGACCTCCTGTCTTTAGCAAAGATTGACCCAGACGGCTATAACATAATTCTTCAAGGAGATATAACCCACTTCGTAGAGATGCATCCAGTAGAGCGCCGTCAATTGATAGAAGAGATAGCAGGCATCTCCATATACGAAGAAAAAAAGCAGAAAGCTCTCTTGCAATTAGAAAAAGTTGATGAGCGCCTAAAAGAAGCAGAGATAGTCCTTGCAGAAAGAAAAACCTATCTAAAAGAGCTAAAGAAAGACCATGACCAGGCAAAGAAGTTCAAGGATATGGGCGATAATATCTCTATAAACAAAGCCACCCTTCTCAAGCTCAACATTGACAAGAAAGAGTCAGTAAAAAATGACTTTCAGCAAAGCCTTGAAAAAGCAAGGCAGGAATTAGAAGCGATAAATAAGCGGATAGGCGACCTAAAGCTTGAAAACCAAAAAAAGAAGCAGGAGATTGAAAACATCTCAAAGGAGATAGAAGAAAAAGGAGAGGTCGAGCAGGTCAGCCTTAATAAAGAGATAGAGACGATAAAGATTGACCTTACAAAGAAGAACTCAAGGCTTGAAACATTAGAATCAGAGCTAACGAAGATTGCAAAAAGAAGAGAAGACCTTAAAGCCTCAAGCCTTGAGATAGAGCAAAAGATAGCAGACCTAAAAAAACAGAAAGAAGAGCTGACCAGCCGATTAAAGGCGCAGGAAGCCCAAAAGAACGAACTGCAGTCAAAGATCAATCTCATAAAGGATAAGAACAAGCTTGAAGAGCTTGCCGACGTAGAAAAAAGGATAGAAGACTTAGACAAGCAGGCAGAAGAGCTTCAAAAGTCGACTAATGGGATAAGAGAAGAGCAGCACAACCTCATCAGGCAAAAAGACGCCCTTGACCATCAGATAAACACTATAGATGAGCAGATAAAGAAAGTAGAGGAGTTAGAAAGAGAAAACAAGAAAGAGATCGACTCCTTAAAACAGAAAAAGGAAGAGTTCAGGAAATCTACTTTAGAGCTAAACAAATGCCTAAATGAAGACTCCTCATTAGCAGTACAGATAGGAAACTCAAGAGATAATGTTTCAAAAGCCATGGAAGAGCTTGCAAAGCTTCAGGCAAGAAGCACGACCATAAGGGAGTCGACCACTGCAGACCTTGCCATCCAGAAAGTGTTGGAACACAAAGGTGAAGGCATATACGGCACGATAGCAGACCTAGGGGAGGTCGACACTCAATATTCCTTGGCCCTGGAGATAGCAGCAGGCCCAAGGTTGAAAAGCATCGTTGTAGACAACGACAAGATTGCAGCAGAGCAGATAAGGCTGCTAAAAGCAGACAGATTAGGTATAGCTACTTTCATCCCTCTAAACAAGATAAGGTCAAAAGATATTGACAAAGGCATAGAAAAGCTCTCAAAAGCAAAAGGCTGCCATGGCCTTGCCATCGACCTTATCCAGTTCAGTCAGACATACAAGAAAGCCTTTGAATATGTTTTCCAGGACACATTGGTGGTTGACAGCATAGACGCAGCAAGAAGGCTGGGTATAGGCAGCGCAAGGATGGTGACTTTAGATGGTGACCTGGCCGAGCACTCAGGCCTGATGCAGGGCGGTTATAGAAAGAAGCGTGCAGGCATGGGCTTCAGCGAAAAGCAGATGAACGAAGACATTGAGAGATTAGGCCAGGAGATAGAGGAGACGACTAATATCCTTCACACCTTGGAAAACAGAAGGAAGGAAAACGAAGAAATGATAACCCGGCTTAGAGAATTTAAGGCAAACCTTGAGGGTGACATACTGAAGGTGGAAAAGACCCTGCACCTAAGTCCAACAGATCTTGAGATGTCAAAGGTAAAAAAGCAGGACATCTTAAAGCAGTCAAAAGACGTCGAAATTAAGATCGACGAGCTTATCAGCAAGATCTCGGAAAAAAACAAGGAGCTTGCCAAAAACAGGATAGAACGGCAGCAGCTAAAAAACAAGACATCCGCGCTCAAAGCCCCTGAGCTCTTGGCAGAGCTTGCAGCTTTTGAGGAAAAAAGAAACCAGCTGCATGAAGAGATAACCAAGCTTAATGGCGAGATAAATTCTATAGATATGCCGGTGAACATACACCAGAAAGAAAGAGAAAAGATAACAGGCATCCTAAAGCAGATAGACAAAGAGGAAGACCAGTTTAAGACAGAGTCAGAATATATAACAAAAGAGGCCCAAAAGAAGCAAGAGGAATTAAAAAATAAAGAAAGTCTCGCAAAAGAGTTTCATGCAAAGTTTAGGGCTCTCTTTGAAAACCGTTCCAAGCTAAGTGATGAGCTAACCAAAAATGATGCTCAGGTCTCGCTCAAGATAGACGACAGCAGGAAGGTCGAGATAAGGCAAAACACCCTTACCTTAAAGCACGCAGAGGCAGCATCAGAGCTTGCAGGCTTGCAGCAGGAATTCCAGCAGTATGAAGGCATTACCCTTCTCCTAAACGTTACAGAAGAGCAATTAAAATATGAGATAGCAAAGTTTGAAAAGATGAAGTCAGAGATAGGCTCTGTCAACATGAAGGCTCTGGAGATATACGATGCGGTCGAAAAAGAATATGCCTCTCTTACAGAAAAGAAAGACACATTAGTCAAAGAAAAAGACGACGTTGTACATATGATGAATGAGATAGAGGATAAGAAGGTTGACCTCTTCATGAAGCAGTATGATGCTGTCTGCGATAACTTCAAGAACATTTTCTCTCAGCTCACGACAAAAGGAGAAGCAGCCCTGGAGCTGGAAAACAAGCAGAACCCTTTCGAAGGCGGCCTTGGAGTAAAGGTAAAGCTGTCTGGCCAGAAATTCCTTGACATCAGGTCTTTGTCAGGCGGAGAAAAGACCTTGACAGCGCTTGCATTCCTCTTTGCCATCCAAGAGCATGAGCCAGCATCATTCTACATAATGGATGAAGTGGATGCAGCACTTGACAAGAGAAACTCCGAAAAGCTTGCAAAGCTTGTTGCAAAATACGCAGAAAAAGCCCAGTATATAATCATCAGCCATAACGACGGCATCATATCAGAAGCTTCCACACTCTATGGAGTATCAATGGACGAGCACGGGATGTCCAAGGTTGTTAGCTTAAGGGTTTGAAGTGTTGAGGATATTATTAACCCTTGAATAAATAATGAACCCTGATGGAAGGCTTTTCCCTTATCTCTTTTAAGCCAACCTTTCCCTAAGAATATTCAGGAATGCAGATACCCTATCTAAATGTAGATACCCGTGTAGGGAACAATAGTTCCCGTGATGATCAGAAAGTGTAAAGTTGGCAAAAAGTGATAAAAAGATGGATGCGCCAGCCGGGATTCGAACCCGGATACTCAGCTTGCTTCTGGTTAATGGAAGGCTGAAGTCATTTATGGCAATTAGCTGTGCTAATTGTAACCATTAGACCACCGGCGCGCGCAATCTTCAGGACTAAGGCTATTTATATAAACTTAACGATTTAATATTTGGTTTGTTAATGGTACCCTGCCATTTTTGACATAATATTGGTACTTGGTAAGGTGTTTCTTATTGGATGGTTTGATTTCTTTGAAGAAACGCTGAATATCTTTTTTTCTATATATGTTCAAATTCTTGCCATTTAGAGAAGTTACAAAGCCCAATCCCCTTAATGCTTGTCTTATCTCAGAGATAAATGTCCGGTCTGTGCTAATTATTCCTATCATGGAGTCATTCTTATAATGTCTATGGAAAGAGCCATCAGTATCAAATAGTCCTCTTATATAAGCCCTTGTCAATACTTTCTTTCTTAGGACTCCCTTAGGGATATGGAGCTTATCCTTCTTTTTGCCGATAGGAACACGAAACCTTTTGCTTAAAAAGAACACCAATCTTTTGGAATAAATAAAGCACTTAACCTTATTGTTTTGGGTATATTTCCTGGCTTTAACCCCAAACAATTTAGTGAACATCTTCACAATATGGTTTGAGTAGTATAAGTCTAGGTCTTTGTCCATGGAGATAGATACTTCAAATGTTATATTATTTACGTGACCATCGCCTGCTAATGCACCGAGGAATTCAGCAAGTGTTGTCGATAATGTCGGATGCCTGATTACTATCTCTCTATTGATTTCTAATAATCCTATTTTGCAATTCATCTCTACATTGGCAAGTTTACAAAGTTTAAGGTAATGGTTATAGGGGAGTTTGGAATGCTCATTTAGATAGAAGAAAATCATGCTTCTGTTAACTTTTAATATATCAGCAATCTTACTCCATGAATAACTTGTTTTTTCCTTTATGGTTCTAAGAAAATATGATTGCTGCTTTTGAGGTAAGTCTAGATATTTCATCTAGGTATTTAATTGTAGAGAGTTATATTAACTTTGCGGTTTACATCATACCCGTTAGACCAGAATCCTTATTTTATTTATAAATTTAGTGATTTACTTTCTTTATCTCTTTCATCTTCTGTAAGTATTCAGTCATATATAAACTAACTTCTTAGGACTATATGTTCCATCACCGAAATCTTTATTTAGTTATAGTATATATTAATATATATCATGCGTAAATTCAAGTTCCAAGATGGCAAATTTACCCTTGAATCAGA
>DASRUK010000080.1:0-12925 GCA_035655475.1 Candidatus Nanoarchaeia archaeon | reverse complement strand
GTTGGCAATTGGTTTTATCCTACTATTCCTGAAATGGAAAGGGCAATTATGAAATTCTTCAGAAGTCTTTGGTACAACAAACAAAAAGTTCTATCTCTTATTCCATTTAATGAGAAATATTCAATTTAATTTACTATAATACTAATATTGCTTGCTGAATCTTTTTTTGCTGCTGCTCAGGCACCTCACACATTAAACGGTACAAAACTCACATTGACATTAAGCGGCAGACCTCCTTTTATGGTGAATATCCGTGCGGATGACAGAATCGGCGCACCAGGGGGTTTTTATTGGATAATTACGACAAAAAAATCGGTGACTGTAGACTTGGCAAAAGCCCGGTCAACAAGGTTTTACTACGGCATAAAGTCATCAGATAAGACTAAATGGGATATAAACAGCTTTGAGATAAACAAAGCAACGTGCTTTGACAGAAAGCAAAACCAGGGTGAAACAGATATAGACTGTGGAAGTGGCTGCATCAAATGCGGGCTTGGAAAATCGTGCATATCTAAATCAGACTGTGAAAGCAATTTTTGTCTGAACACAAAGTGCGCACCTGCCTTATGTCCTGGAACAGACAACTCCTGCGGCCTTTCTTCATGCACTGACTGCAACCAAAAAGATAGCTGTGAGATGGACCATTTCATCGATTATTCATGCAGGGGAGGGGATTGTGTCTCTGCAAAGGACGACTGCAAAGACTGCTCTTGCAGCTGCGGAGGGTATAACCTACAGGAATCTGCAGCAAACGGCAATTGCAAAGATGGAAAAGATGATGATTGTGATGGCTCTATAGATACAGATCCTGAATGCAAAAAAAGCAGCCAATGCACGGCATGCCAAGAATCCCCCCTAAAGGTGTACCCTTCATATAATATAAGGGCTGGAGAGGAAGCATTATTCAATGCATTCAGTTACCTTAAGAGCGATCCTTCTCTGACGAGGTTCGATTGGGACTTTGGCGACACTTATTCCCTTAAGTATCCAGAGGGAGGCGTCAGCGTTACACACACCTATATGTATCCTGGCAAATATAATGTAACTATAACTATGACCAATCTGCAGGGAACCATAACTAAAGCGATTGTTCCAATTAGCGTTGAGGGCATACCTGCAAGAATTAGCACCATAAGCCTTCTCAATCCGATAATCAGGATGAACTTTGATGGCAGCCTAAATGAAGCTTCTGGAATCTTAACCTCTTATCAAGGCAGCCAAAAATATACTTATGGCCCTGTCTACAGAGGCTTTGACCTTGGCGGCTCATTTGTGCGTATACAGAATAAGCCGACAACGCTGAATAAGTTCACCATATCTTTTTTTGCAAGGCAAAAAGACCTGACAAAGGGAGGGGTAGTCTTAGATGCAGGAAGCTTAGCGCTAGCTTACGTTTCAGAATGGAGGCTCTCTCTTGATGTGAAGACAGACAAGGGAAACTGTGCGCTGCTCAGCAACTGGGAAACCTTAAGCCACAACACTGATTGGAACCACTATGCTATCATCTATGACGGCTCAAAACTTAAGCTATATATCAACGGCAAGGAACCTGTACAGGCTGCCTCTTGTGCCGGTAATGTAGAATTAGGCAATATAGTGCTTGGAGCAAGTAAGTCAGGAAATAATATTTTTAACGCTGAGATAGATGAGTTTGAGATCGTTCAGGAAGCTCTTGATATTGAAGAAGTACTATATGGCTTTGAGCTGGAACATGCTAACTTCCATGCAAGGACAGCCCAATATATCACAGCTAACATTCCTGACGAGCTAATCAGTAAGTCAGCAAGCAGGCTAGTTGTGAAGATATCTTCAAATAAAGGCTATGAATCTATTGTATACGACAAGAGAGGCCTCAGTAAAAAAGAAAGGTTTCTTTTAAAGAATGGAGAGCTAAAGGCAGGAAGCTATACTCTTGGTGCACAGCTGCTTGATTCATCTAATAATATGATCGCCGAGATCAAAGAATATTTTGACAAGCCGTATGATGGAATCCCCCAAGTTGGTATCGATGAAAATAACGCTATCAGGGTAAATGGTGAATTGTTTTTCCCAGTAACGCCCTGGGGGTTAAACGACATGGACTTCCCCAAGTGGTTAGGCAAAGACAAGGCCATAAACAGTCTCTACGGAACAGCCTTCTGGCATGGCGGAGGATTTGGTGCAACCAAAAATCTTCAGAGCTGGAAATATTACCTTGATGAAGCAAAAAAATACAATACCCTTGTACTTGGGCCCTCAGGATGGGATGGCTTGAAGGGAAAAGTGACGAGTCTGGATAACCTCATGGAATATGTTAATGCAACAAAAGACAGCAATATTTTGGCTTGGCAGTGGATGGACGAGCCTGAACTTGGAGGGTATGAAGCAGTGTCTTCACAGGCCCTTAGGAGCTGGACCCTGGCATCTCACCTTGGTGACCCTCAGCATCCTGTCGCAACAAATTTCGCCGGTCCTGGGTGGATTGCCGAAGGCGATGTTTGGGATAGAGCGCACAGAAGGAAATATGAATATCTGTATGATGCAAGCCTTTTTGGGGGAAAAAAGACACCTGTTGCCGACATTTTAGGTTTTGATTTCTATCCTATCGATTGGGCTTTGCCACACCAAAGAGGAGCGACAGTCACACAGCTTGCAGAGATAATGGACAAGATTAGGCAGGAAAATGCAGACCTTGCCCCTGTCTTTTCATGGATAGAAACTTCTGATATAAACGAACCCCCTTACTCGACTCAGTGGCCTCCGACGCCTGAGCAGGTAAGGATGCTTGCATGGCTTAATGTTGTCCACGGAGCAAAAGGGATAAACTGGTTCCATTATCATCTTCCCTCACCTAACGGGAACTTCGTTGCCATGCGCAAGTTTGTTTCACAGATCACACATTTGGCACCTATTGTGCTTAGCGGTGACTCAGTTATAACCATATCTGACACTGCAAATGTGCCGGGTAATCGGGTCGACACCATGGTAAAAAGAAATGGTACTGATATCTGGCTCTTTGCGGTGAGGCTTACAGAGACAAGCCCAAAGGGCGGCACTGGAGAAACAAAAGATATCAAAACGACCTTTTCTATACCTGCCCTAAGAGAGGGCATAGCAGATGTTTATGATGAAGGAAGGCAGTTAAAGGTTTATGATGGTAAGTTTACCGATAATTTTAAGCCAAACGACATGCACATATATAAAATCAGAAGTTAAGGCATGGATAGATGTAAATAAGTTTCTTATAATATCACAATATTCCCCCTTTTTATCACGACCTTTCCTTTCTTGCCATTGATATTAGCAAGCTCTTTAGAGGAATGATCAGATATCCCTTTGGCAAAATCATTTATCAGCACGACTTCTCCTTTGTCAAACTCTCCTTCAACGCCTACTACTCCAACTGCAAGCAAGCTTGACTTTCCATCAAGAAGGATGTCTTTTGCCCGGTCGTTTACCCGTATCTTTCCTTTTTCCTTTGCAAACTTTATCCATCTTTGCTTGCCGTTCAATTTATTTGCGGCGACAAATAAAGTCCCTTCTTTTCCTTCAAGTGCTTTCTGCAGGATATCTTTCTTTTTACCATTGCAGATTATCATGTCGCAGCCAAAATCCATGACTATCTTTGCTGCCTTAACCTTGGACTCCATGCCTCCTACTGAAAAGGCACTGCCTGCTTTTCCTGCCATATTTTCAATATCTTTTGTTATGCTCTCCACCCTTCTGATAAGTTTGGCATCCTTGCTAAGCTTGGGATTCTTGTCATAAAGGCCGTCTATGTCTGAGACTATGATAAGCAGATCAGCATTTACCTTGCTTGCAACTAGTGCGCTTAGCTTGTCATTATCTCCAAAAGTAGCCCCTATCTCGTCAACACTGATAGGGTCATTTTCGTTGATGATAGGGATAACACCAAAGTCAAGCAGCCTTTCTATAGCTTTCTTTAGATGAAGATATCTCGTCCTATTTGAGAAGTCCTCATAGGTGAGAAGGATTTGGCCAACTTTTGCCTTATATCTGGAAAAAGCGTCATGATAAGCCCTCATAACTGTGCTTTGGCCGACGGCTGCAAGGGCTTGTCTTGTCTCCACTTCTCTTGATTTTTTTACGCCAAGCTCTGTACACCCTGCACCTATGGCTCCTGATGTGACTATAAGGACCTCTATGCCTTTACTTTTCAGCACTGATATCTGCCTTGCTATGTCCTGTATCTGCTCCACTTTAAGGCCGCAGAGCTTATCAGTAAGCAAGTTAGTGCCAATCTTTACAACTATCCGTTTGTAAGCCATAGGTGGCTTTAGAACTAAATCCCTATTTAAAAGTTTGTTTTGACGAAGAATGCTATGCCGTCCTTGATAAACTCTACTGAGATAGCAACAAGTATCAATCCCATTATCCTTGAAGCGACCATTGTCCAATGAGTTCCCATAAGGCGATATATAGTGCTTGAATACCTAAGTACTATCCAAATGGCTGTCAGAGCCATCGCTGCTCCCATAAAGGTTGCAAGGGTACCATATTGATTTACAAGGATCAATGCAGAAGTTATCGTTCCAGGACCTATCATAAGAGGTGTTCCCATTGGAATAGATATATCATTATCGTGCTGCGTCCTTCTATGAATACCCAGCAGATAAGTTATGGCTATTATCAACAAGACAATCCCTCCTCCTATCTGGAAGCTGTCCAGGCCTATACCAAAAAAATTGAAGATGTATTCCCCAAAAAATATAAAAGAGAATAGCAAGATACAGGCGACAAAAAGGATGTCATTTACGGCTTTAAAGATCCTACGATTATCCATGCCCTTTGATAGGCCGATAAAAATAGTCAGATTTCCGATTGGATTGATTATTACAAAGAGAGTGATAAAGCACTTAAGTATCTCTATCATGTCAAAAACCCCGCATGCAATAAGGAGCGTGCTGTCGAGGGTTTTTGAGCATGCTCAGAAATTTTCTTCCTTGACTGAAAGCTCCGCTTTGGCTCAGCAGGCTTGATGGAAAATTTCTGACATCTTATCTTCTTATGCGTAAACTTCCTTTTTTTACTACTATAGTCAGCGACAATATGTCCATTTCCAACTAACACATATTTATAGATTACTAGTCCTTCAAGGCCTACAGGGCCTCTGGCATGGACTTTGTTTGTTGAAATGCCTACCTCTGCTCCAAGACCATATCTAAAGCCGTCGGCAAACCTGGTGGATGCATTCCACATCACTGAGCTTGAATCGATTAGATTGATGAACTTAAGGCCAGATGCCTTATCCTCTGTCACGATAGAATCTGTGTGGCCTGAGCCGTATTTATTGATGTGAGTGATAGCTTCATCAATATTTGATACAACCTTTATCGATAGCACAAGATCATTGTATTCTGTCTTCCAGTCCTCTTCTGTGGCTTTTTTTATGCCTTTTATGATCTTTGCAGTATTTGCATCTCCTCTTAGCTCAACATCCTTTTCTTTATATGCAGATGCAAGCTGGGGAAGGATTTTTTTTGCTATCGCTCTATGAATCAACAGTGTTTCCATGGCGTTGCACACAGCAGGATACTGGCATTTTGCATCGACTGAGATGGCGATGGCTTTATTTATATCTGCATCTTTATCGATATAGACATGACATATACCTTCTGCATGGCCAAGAACAGGTATCTTTGTATTGTCCTGCACGTATTTTACAAAACTGTTTGAGCCTCTTGGGATTATCAGGTCAACAAAACTATCCATCTTCAATATTTCTTTTACTGCTTCCCTGTTTTCAAGCAGTTGGACTGCATCTTCAGGCATTCCTTTGTTGTCTTTGATCGATCTTCTTATTATATCGGCAAGCGCTTTATTTGTGTTTATCGCTTCTGAGCCCCCTTTTAGAAGAACAGCGTTTCCTGACTTGATACATAGAGCAGATATCTGGACTACGACTTCAGGCCTTGATTCAAAAATACAGCAGATAACGCCAATAGGGACAGATACTTTTTCCAGTACCAATCCCTTGTCCAGCTCTGTCTTTTGCAATAGCTTTCCCACAGGATCTTCAAGCTTTGCTACGCTTAGGACCATCTGGGACATGTCTTTTACCTTATTTTCATCAACTTTTAACCTTTTTAGCATTACCTCTGAAATCCTGTTTTTGTTGTCCTTGATGTCTTTCTGATTTGCCTTTAGTATCTGGGCTCTGTTTGCTAGCAAATCTTCTGCCAGTTCATATAGAACAAAGTTCTTTGTATCTGTGGATAAGGAAGCTAGTTGAAGTGATGCTTCCCTTGCATTCTCGCATTGCTCTAGTATCTTTTCCTTAAGGCTCATTTTCCAAGCTCTTTACTTCTTTCTGCGGCTCTGCTTATTGTTTTTATCATGACTTCTCTTACATCTGAACTTTCCAAAATTTCCCTTCCTGCAACTGTTGTTCCATTTGGAGAGCTGACCATATTTACAAGCTCTTCTGGAGACATTGCGGTCTCGGAAAGTAGTTTTGCTGTTCCAAGGAAGGTTTGAACCGAAAGCTCTCTTGATATATCCTTGCCTAGGCCAAGTTTTTTACCTGCTTCTTCAAATGACTCAATAAGTCTTGCTACAAAAGCAGGGCCTGAGCCGCTAAGGCCTGTAACTGCATCGAGCAATTCCTCTTTTAGAAAATAAGCTTTACCTGCTGCGCTGAGTATCTCTTTAACGACTTTTATGTCCTGATCTCTTGCTTTTTTTCCGGCTGCAAAACCTGCTGCCATCTCACCTACAAGACAAGGGGTATTTGGCATAACCCTGATTACCCTTGCTTTCTTTAGCTTTGCTTCAAGCTTTGAAAGCTTTATGCCTGCAGCTATAGAGATAATAAGTTTTTCCGTATGTGCAATATCCTCAAGCACTTTGTCGATAACCTGGGGCTTTACTGCAAGAAAGATGATATCTGAAGCCTCTTCAACCTCTCTATTGCTGAGGGTTGTCTTTATCTTCAGCTCTTTTTTCACATAGTCAAGGCGATCCTGGCTAACATCCGAAGCTATAATCGAATTTGAAAGCTTTTTTGCCTTTATCGCCTTTGCCAGGGCAAAAGCCATGTTTCCAGCGCCGATAAAGCCGATTTTGTGCATGATTCCTATTTTGAAGAATGATATTTATAAAGCTTTTTATGTAATGGTTTCTCAAATTATTTATAAATAAAAAACAGTTCTTGTCAATAATGGGCCCTGATGGAAAGAAGTATTCACCCAATCGTAACGGAGCGTTTCAATATTTTATGGATGCTTGCTCTAATGGAAGGTATAATACCTACATAAGCATCATAGCTTCTTTTGGCATATTTCGTGAAAGCGCTGATGAGGTAATGCAGCAGGTAGCCTATGATCTGTGTAGACAATCTCTTACTGAAGGGCAGATTCAAAACCTTGATGTGTATGTAAGAAAGGCGATAGAAAACCAGTGCAAGTATTCTCTAAGAAAGAATATAAGATTAAGGAGACTAAATCAGGTAGCAACCTATGCATGGCGTCAAACAGATACCCGTTCTCCTTTTGCATCCGCTGTTAGGGAAGAGCACCATCGATTGCTGGTGCGAGCTTATAAAGGCTTGATAGCCGAACATAGGGAGGTTATAACGCTGCATTACAAACAGAACCTTAGCATCAGTAATATGGCAAAATTGCTCAATATACCTGAAGGTACGGTGAAGAGCAGATTAAACAGGGCGCTGTCATGCCTTAAGCAGTTTTTTGATAGGGATGAATATAATATATATGATTTTGTATAACTTTATCTTCACTTACTTGCACAGGCAAAGATTTATTAAAAACTGATAGTTCTTTTTAGCTTATGAATAATTTGCTTTTTGCTGTCATGTATTCTGACAAAGAAATTTATGATAAATCTCTTTTGAAGTTGATTGCAGCGTATGGTGCGGTAAAGGATGAGTGTCCTGAGTATGATTTTGATAAATTTACCCCTTATTATGAAGAGGAGATGGGAAAAGGATTGACAAAGAGATTTGTGGTTTTTGAGAAAGCGATCGAAAAAAAAGATTTGGTCAGCATCAAAAAGGAGACTACTGATCTGGAAAAAAAGTTTTCTGTTGACGGCAAAAGACAGGTGAATATCGATCCTGGGTATATTGGCCAGTATGAGCTCGTCCTTGCCTCCTTTAAGAGGGGAAGAGGGTATAAGCAAGAGTTAGGTGACGGTGTGTATGCGCATAAAGTGCTGGAATTTGATGACGGTGGTGTACAAACTTTCTGGCATACATTTCCTGACTATAAGGAGAATAAGGAATCTCTAATTGGCCTTGCCAAGAGGGATTAGCCATCCAGTTATATGCTTCCGCTAGCTGTGTATGTCGGTAATAAGTATCTACTTTTGAGGGGTATTTTGGGTAAACTTTAAATAAATAAGCTATATCTCTGTAAATACCTCATGAATATAGAGGATTTAGTAAAAAATCAATTAGCACTCATTAGTATTGAGGAAAATCTACATCACCTTTGTTATGATCTTGTTATAAGGGCACAGGAGATTTATGGTGTCATCAAATCAGTCAAAGAAGCACAAGGATATTTAAGTGAACTAATTTGTGCCGCAAATTACCAACCGCGCAATACTTCTATCTTTCATCCTCTGCAATACTACGAAGATTGGAGGATGAAAAAAACTAAAGACTTCGTGAATGAGTTGATGGACCAACAGTTTACACCATTTGCTCAAGCTGTAGATGGCCTTGCAGATACATACGATAAGGATGTGGACCTAAATTCTCTTTATCGCAAGGCAGAAGTGTTGGACAAAGCACTGCTGCAACTTAAGGATTATCAACACCGAAGTCAAAAAATTTGGCAGAGGCTCAGGCCTTCTCTAGAACCCACTGGTTGATGCACTCATAAGGGATATGCAAAACAAGTTTTCCGGAATTAGCATTATAAGCCAGCGGATGATCAATGCTATCTTGCTTTGCTCGATAATTAATTTTGTCGATATCTATTTGCATGGTTATCGACAAGCGTTGGGACTTACCTCCCAACGTCTTAATCTATTGATACACTCCTTAATATTATTTATGCTCTACTTCGGGGAAGTCTGCTAAGAATAAGTCAATTAAGAATAAAATCAACAAGAGATTATTTAAGCAAGCTGACAAGAGGTAATGCTATGTATGAGAAAAATCCAAAGCTCAACTTAAAGAAGGTTAAACAAATCAGCAAAATGTCTGATGAAGGGCTTGACAGGCAGATTAAGAGAGAAGCCAAAGAGCAGGGGTGGAAAGATACTTAAGCCAACAAAGCAGGAGATAAAAGAGATGCAGGAGTTTGCAAAGCGCTCTGCAACTTCAATAATGGATGCTATCGGGAAAAAGTGCCTGAGCAATGCCCTGGCTTGTAAGGATTACTCAGATGAAAATGTGCAGAGGTATTTGGAGCATTTCAGGTCTTAAGAGTGATTTCTTATGAGGAAGGCTGCGACTTATCAGGGGTTGGGATTTATTTTTCTCGGTGTAGGATTGAGTTTTCCATATATTGTAGATATGGTGAAGAAAAAATGAACTATATTTCATATACTTATTGGCAATCTGTTGAGCGAAAAGAATATGAAGCAATGGTACAGCTATGTGAAGGTAAATTGTCTATGGTTGAATATGTTAAGGTTTATGCTGATTTCTTAAGGAATGAGGAAGAATTATGTTTGTTTCCAAAAAATAAAACTGAATTTGTTCAAATAATGGGTTATCAATCTTTTTATACCTCTCCCGAAAAAGAATGGGAGCATGAAATGGAACATTATTCTTTAATATTGGAGGAGGGGTTGAAACCAAGAATAGCTATTGTTTTCTTAAAGAATGATATTAATGACAAACCCCCTATAACTTTCAGAAAAACATTTACGGTCGATAATCGACATGAAATTATTGGTCAGTTAAGGATTTTTTAAAGATGCTTATGCGTGTCTCGAAAGTAAGTGTTCCCAGTAATGGAGATTTAGATATAATAGAGTTCATTGAAGAACAACTAAAATAGTGGACTCCTTATTACGGAATCATAAAGATAAACAAATGTTATCCTTCTAAGTAACCAAATGGGTGATGAGCCTACGGGGATTCGAACCCCGATTAAGCGGTGTCATCCTTTAGAGACCGAAGCCGCTTGTCCTGATCCATTAGACTATAGGCCCGTGGCTATTGTTATTTTGCTTTGAGTATATAAAATTTAGCAGAATTAGTTTAAAAAATATGAAAATAAAATTTATAATTTTCCAAGAGCAATCTCTATAGTCGATACCCTTACGTCACGGCCTTCCTTGTTTTGGAACTCCTCTGAGTTTATCCTTATGTCTCTTACATTTATCTGGCCTGTAAGGAACCTCTTTGACACGACTTCTGCTACGTCGACTGCTCTAGAAATAAATTTGCCTCTTGCCTTCACTATAACTTCCGGTGCGTTTTTCGTCGTGAACTGCATCACCACTCCGGTGACATAGTTCATAAATGGCTTTCCACCGATAAAAATACTGTTGTCGTCTGCCATATTATCCTCCTCCGTAGTTTTTGTACTTACTAAAAACCAATAGCGATTAGCTAATATTTTATATTTTTTAAATGTATCGTTGATAGATTAGTTACCACTAAATAGTAATGTTTATAAAGAAGAATAGAATCCAAGCCCTTATGAGCACTTTAAACACGGTGATTCCTTATGAGGCATTTTCACGGCATGTGAAAATGAGGCCCGCTACCCTGATAAGATTTATTGACCAAGGATTAGTGTTAGGAAGGTTTGAACCTCTGGAAGTGGAGATCCAAGCAACTACAAAATGGGAAAAGCAGGCACAACAGAGAGGTTTTGAGGATCCCTCTCAGCTTTATTATATCAGCGACCTTGTCCAAGCCTTAGGGGACGGGGTATGGTTAAAAAGATTTATAGAAGGCATGTGTGTTGACGCGTTGGTTTCTGACAGTTATAAGTTTTTGAAAGTCAATTCTGGGGCAAACAATAAAAGTATAGTTGCTCTTGATGAACAAGCCCTTTTTAGGTATACTGGAAAGGGCCAAGGGATAACTGAGGTGCTTATCGCAAAAGAAGCTGCATATGAACTTATGCATCTCCTGATAAAATATGGAAAACATATCTCGGACGAGAATATTCCACATGTTCACAATCTTTCTTTCAAAACGCCTCCCACAGGGACGGTTGAACTGTTTAGACAGTCAAGACCTCTTTTACTATATGATGGCAAATCTGGCAGTCAATTGATTTACTGCAGTCTGGGCCAGACAGAAGGCTCAAGGATTGCTGCTAACAATTTGTTTGGCAAGTCCCCAGATTCAGCGGCAGTTGCTTTGGATCCAGGTAAACTTATCGATTATGCTCCAGATGATGGGGAGATTTACACTGTTGCTTTGGTAGACGTAGTAGATCCTAAAATATTTTTTAGCCACCCATTGGCTGGCAAAGAATAT
Organism: Candidatus Nanoarchaeia archaeon; assembly: GCA_035655475.1. Classification (GTDB taxonomy): domain Archaea; phylum Nanobdellota; class Nanobdellia; order Woesearchaeales; family JACPBV01; genus DASRUK01. Next base: position 1,512 of record DASRUK010000080.1, on the reverse strand, counting down.
CAAGTGAGGCAGTTTAGGCAACTTGACCGGCAAGCCACTGCATTAAGACAGTCTTTAAACGGTCAGAAAATGATAGATGGACCGAATCAAAACCTGGATTTAATAGTGAATGCCTATAATACAAATGCTGCTATAAGGTATGGATCTTTGAGAAAGCAGCCTGCATAAAACCCTCCATTGGTAGGGGTTTGAACCTATTCTTTCATTAGAAGATTACTAATAAAGTTTGCACCTGTCAATTGCCCATAACTTCCTTTCTTGCATGATTCTTCATCAAAAAAAGAAACACTATCCGGGTTTGCTCCGGGTTTATAGATAGCAAACGGAACAGGAGAAGGAATATGCGATTTTATTGAAACGGGCGTCAGATGATCAGGAAGGATAGCTATTGAGCACTGACTTAATTCAACATTCTCAAGCACTCTTCCTAAAAGCCTCTTGTCGAAATCCTCTATGCATTTTACTTTGAGTTTTGCGTTGCCTTCATGGCCTGCTTCATCTATTCCTTCGACATGAACATATACAATATCATGGTCATTCAAAGCTTGGATACATGCATCGGCTTTCCCTTCATAGTTTGTGTCATGAAGACCTGTTGCTCCCTCAACCTTGATAACATCAAATCCAGCGTAGATGCCTATACCTTTTATCAGGTCAACCGCCGAGATGACTGCTCCTTTTATGCCATAAAGCTCCTGATAGGTCTTCATCTTAGGTTTTCTTCCTGGCGACCAAGGCCAGATCATGTTGGCAGGGTCTTTTCCCTCCTTTACCCTATTGATGTTCACCATATGGTTTTGGAGAATGGCAGCAGAATCGGTCATCAACCTTCTTAGCACAAGAGTTGTTTCCTCTGCTTCCTTCTCTTTTGCTTTAGGCAGAAGACCTCGGATGTCTTCACCTTGATGATCATGAGGGGGTGAACAAATCACTTTCTTGCTATATCCCCTGAGGACAAGAAGATGGCGGTAGCTTACTCCAGGGTAGAATTTTATCCTGTCGCTGCCTAATTGCTTATCGAGGCGCTGGATAAGTATCCTGGATTCACGGTTGCTGATATGGCCAGCCGAGTGGTTTTTTATAGAGTTGTTCTTGACACAGATAGTATTGCACCTAAATGCCACATCTTCATCGGCAAGCTTTATGCCCATGGCTGCTGCTTCAAACACACCCCTTCCTTGAAAGTATTTCAATGGGTCGTAGCCGAAAATAGAGAGGTTAGCTACAGTAGAGCAAGTATCAAAATTATCTGGAATGGTCCTGAAAAGACCGCATCTGCCTTTTTTTGCAATGCTGTCTATATTTGGCTTACGTGCTGCCATCAAGGGTGTTTTATCACCTAATTCCTCTACAGGGTAATCTCCTGCTCCATCTATGACAAAGATTATGTATTTCATTTTATTAAATGTTTTAAGTCTGAATAATCATTTTCTACTGTGACATAAATTTCCTGTTTATTATCCAGATGACTTAGACTTTCAGGAACTTTTGGCTCTATTCCAAGCAATTCCT
>DASRUK010000079.1:0-6775 GCA_035655475.1 Candidatus Nanoarchaeia archaeon | reverse complement strand
ATAAACAGGCTGTCTGACAATAGAATAAGCGCTAGCTAATCAAAAGCTAATACTGGAGGGATTTGCCTAGCGATGCTAAGATTCTGCCTTTTCAGGATCCATATTTTCCTTATATTATGGGCAGCGCATGCTAAGTTAAACTCATTCTTCACAGCCTTCAACCCTCTTGTCAGAAATGATCTAAATCCCAGATTTTCCTTGTAATGCCCTATCACTCTTTCTACCACTTCTTTTCTTTCTCTATATATTTCCTTTGCTTCTTTTGTCTTCATTTTCTCGGCCATATCTCTTCTTTCTTTTTCAAAACGATATACTTTTAGTTTTCTTATCATGCTTCTGCTCTTTGTGCACTCTCCACCAAATGGACAGCCAATGCAAGCTATACCTCGATAGGACCTCACTATTTTTTTCTTTCCCTTATCGTAGGTTTCATAGCTGAATATTAGCCTCTTGTTTTCAGGGCACATATACTCATCTGCCTTGTGGTCATATCTGAAATTGGCCTTATCAAATCTTCCGAGGGTGATTTCTTTGCCTTTTGCTTTTTTTGCCTCCTGTTGGTCAGGTATGTATCCGTCCAGCCTTCTCTTATTAAGATAATCTATATTTTCTCCACTATAATATCCGTTGTCTAAAGTAATCTTTGTTTCATCTTTTAGTGCTCCGCAATTTTCCTCTACAAGTTTGATCTGTGGCTCGAGTTGATGATTGTCTACTGCCTCTTGGCAAATGTCATTCGCCACGATAAATCCATTTTTATGGTCAACAGCTATTTGAGGATTGTAGGACAGCTCTTTTCTTCCTTTCTTATTAACCATAAATCTTGAGTCAGGATCACTTAAGCTGATCTTCTCGAGCTTATTCTCCTCAAGTTCGTCTCTTGCTTCTTTGAGGGTATTTTTTATCTCTGAAACCCTATCATGCCCGCCATTCTTAATTTGCTTGTAATACTTTGCGATTAATGACCTAACCTTCTTGTTATCTATATCCTTAAGTTGGTCATAGCCCCTGCAATCTTTGAAATGTTTGTCTTCAATCCTGTCTATCTCAATACCTTCCCTTAGCTCATTATTGACATACTGCTCAATAATGTCAAGCTGCTCTTTTGTAATACTGCTGTTATTGGAGGCGCATGCTTTTAATTTTGAACCATCTATGCTCAACTGCTCAAGACCTATCGCCCCCAATTCCTTAGCAGTGCTGATTGTTATCTTGAAGATGTCCTTAAGCAAATCCCTGTTATCTTTCCTAAAATCACTGATTGTCCTGAAATCAGGAACCAAATTTTCAGCAAGATACATAAAGACGACATTTTCATGGCTGTTTCTTGCGATTGCTCTTGATGGCCTGATCCTGTCAATCATTGCCTGGGTGAGGATTTTGCAGAGTATCCTTGGGTGGTATGCAGGATGCCCTGCCCCAGAATATTTGATGTCAAAACTGGTGAAATCCAACTTGTCTACTACTTCTTCCACCAAAAAACAGATATGGTCTTTGGGGATCATATCTTTGATGTTTGGGGGTAAAAGCCAGTTTTGGTTTCTAAACGATGCTAGGTAAGCCAAAGAAATCACCTCATTTTGACTTTTTTATCGACGAGCAAATATATAAATCTTTTTATTTGCTGTCGGTAAGAATAAGCAAGAGGATTAATAATTATCGGACAGCCTGTATAGGGCCAGGGTTTTATCCAAGAAAAAAGGTAAGGCAGTTTATAAGAGAACATGCAAAATCATTCACTAGTCTGGGGGAAAGCTATGCCTATGAGGAAGGTTTACGCAGACCGTTTCATCTAGGAAAAGAGGGAGAGGTCAAAGATGAATTGTTTGCACCAGGTATAAGGCCATCACTGAAAGGCCTTACATACCTAGCCGCAACCCTGCCCCTTAACATCATCTCTGTCCCTTTTTATCAAGCTGCGTACGGGCTAGGTTATATCGTCGCTAGGACTATCAGAGACCCACAAAACAAATACACAGGCATCTATCACTTGACATTAAAGGCATTGAGGGATCCAAGATACCAGGATGTATACGGTCAGTTCTTGCTTGCTCAAGAGCTACCTCAGCCATTAAATCTTGAAGTGGAATATCTAATGGAGAAATCCAGGAGGCTGCCCCAGGGTTTTGCTACCTGCGCTGAAAGATCCTTTGGAGCAGCAAGAAAGCTTTTGAGGTCTGCACGCTCAAACAACCTCAAAAAAATGCATTACTTTGGAAGTCAAGCCCATATGACCGAGATAGCATATTTTCTTGTGCATCCAGACTACAGTTTTGGAAGTTTGGAAAGGTATATGGCTAAGGCTGCAGCCAACTGATTTAAATATTTTTTTTGATTAATGCTATTCTAAAGGAGGTCATTAACATGGCAGAAACAATATCCGATGGTGGAAATATTCTAGGTAATCTTGATCTGATAGTGCCTGGAACCTGGCAGCCTGCCAGGGATGTGATAAGAGACTGGAAGGAAGGAGCCAAAGGTATAGGGGTAAATACCGCTGAGGAAGGACTCTATGAGCAATCTGGAGGAAAATATTTTTTTTATCAGGTCCCTGATGTCTTGTTTACAGATCCCATGTTCAGGCAAAGGTTGTTTGATGGCATTGTCGGCAATGAGTTCTTCTATCTGCCACCTGACATGAGAGAGGCTGTCACACTTCGGCGAGATATGAGGATCCCCTATGATGAGGTCAAACTTCATTTTCAGCACAATAGCCGCCATGGCTATGTTCTTGCGCAAGAGCAAAATTCTCCTACTGAGGCTAGATACCTTCAGCAGGCTTTTGGGGAGCATGTAAGGCCGGGATTTAGGGCTTATCTTTTATCGCCTGATGATCTTAGGCTTGATTTCGAAGGCCATGAGCAGGGTCTGGTCGCCCGTGCATCAAGCATAAGCCCTTACGGGTATTTTTTTCCTGTGGATACCCATATGATACACGACAAGGGGGCGATAAGGGGTGAGAGAAGATAGCTAACACAAAGAAACATACCCTTATTACTTAAAGCCTGAATAACTAAAAAAAATCAGTGTTTAAACAAACGCACTCCGCTAAACACCATAGCCATCAGCTTTTTTTGCTACTGCAAAAAAACTTGGGAAAACTGGTTGGAATTTGCTTAGGCAAATTCACTGTTAATAACAGTCAATGCTAAAGTTGCATTAGCTGATCAGTGTTTGAACAAACGCACACCATAAAATACCATCGCCATCAGCTTTTTTTGCTACTGCAAAAAAACTTGGGAAAACGCAGTAGGAATTTTGCTATTGCAAAATTCAAGCGTTTATTGCACTGGATGCCAAAGTTGCATTCTAGTCAATGCTTGAATAAACGTACTCCTGAAAATACCATCGCCATGCCGTGCTCGTCTGCTGCTTCGATCACTTCTTTGTCTCTTATCGAGCCGCCAGGATGGATTATGGCTTTGATGCCTGCTTTTGCTGCCTCGTCGACTGCATTGCTAAATGGGAAAAAAGTGTCAGAGGACATCACTCCTCCTTCTGCTCGTCCTGCGGATTTTCTTGTTGCGATAATGGATGCATCAACCCTCGACATCTGGCCGACACCCAGGCCGTATGCTGTCCTATTCTTGCAGAAAACAACCGAGTTGGACTTTGTGTGCTTGTTTACTATCCATGCAAACCTTAGGTCTTCAAGCTCTTCTTTTGTAGGCTTTCTTCTTGTGACTACTTTGAGTTCTAACTTGTAAATATCTGGCCATTCCCTTGTCTCTACGAGGATGCCGTCTGTCACTCTCTTCAATGTAATGCCTTCGTTTGATTTTGTTATCTTACCTGTTTCCAGAAGCCTGATGTTTTGCTTGTTTTCTTTTATATAATTCAACGCCTCTTTTTCATACTCAGGTGCTATCAACATCTCGATGTACTTTCCTTTGGTCATCTCTGCAATCTTCAAGCTGCATCTCCGGTTCATAGCGATGACGCAGCCAAAGGCTGACATAGGGTCGACATCATAGGCATCCTCAAATGCTTTTTCAATGGTCTCTCTTGAAGCTATACCGCATGGATTACAGTGCTTGATAACTGCAACAGTCGGCTCCTTGAAATCTTTGACAAGCTCAAATGCTGCATCACCATCTAGATAGTTATTGAAAGACAGCTCTTTTCCTTCCATCGGCACTTTTGAGTTTATCACAGAGGTCTCTTTTGGGAAGGGGTCTTTGTATATAGCTCCTTTTTGGTGAGGGTTTTCTCCATATCTTACATCTCTTAGCTTATCGAAGGTTAATGTTAATGATTCTGGCAGAGGATTATGGCGCTTCTTGGACCTCTTAGAGTCTTATGGGTTGTAGTTGTGATTATATCTGCGCTCTGGCAGTTTTTGTGGACTCCTGCAAGGATAAGTCCTACGATATGGCTGACATCTGCCATGTGGATAGCGCCTATCTCATGAGCTATTTTTGTAAACTTTTCAAAGTCTATCTCTCTTGGATATGCTGTTGCTCCTGAGATTATCATCTTGGGCTTTTCTTTGTGTGCAAGCTGGGCTAATCTGTCGTAGTCTATGGTCTCTGTGTCTTTTTCGACGCCGTAGTGGACCATCTTATAGAGCTTTCCTGAGAAGTTGACTGCTGAGCCGTGAGTTAGATGGCCGCCCATCGTCAGGTCCATGCCCATGACCTTGTCGCCGACATTAAGCATGCCAAAATACACTGCCTGGTTTGCGGTCGAGCCTGCGTTTGGCTGGACGTTTGCATGCTCTGCTTTGAACAGCCTTTTTGCCCTTTCTATCGCAATATTTTCTATCTGGTCGATAAACTGGTTGCCGCTGTAGTATCTTTTTCCTGGATAGCCCTCTGCATATTTATTGGAGAGAGGGGTTCCCATGGCCTGAAGCACTGCAACAGATGCATGGTTCTCAGAAGGGATCATGCAAAGGCTGCTCTTTTGACGGGCTATCTCCTTTTGGATAAGGTCATAAACAACACTATCTTGTCTCTTTAGGTTTTCAAGCATAATACCACCGAAGGTTACTTTTTTGGCTTGGTTTAAATAGATTTCTATAGTTGGGTAGCATGCTTATAATTACCTTTAAGAAACTCTACCACCTGCTTATGAAGCGCCTGGTTGCCTGCTGCAACAAAGGAATACTTCTTCTTTAAGTCAGGGCTTGGCGGCAGCAACTCTCCATCAGGATCAGTTATCCTTCCACCAACTTCCTGTATCAGGGGGCAGGCTCCAAGTATGCAGTCTGCTGCTGCTGAATGGCATATGTATGCGTCGGCTGCTCCATGCACAATATCTATCAAGCCCAGTATGGGCGAGCCTCTTATATTGTCAGTGCCATCTGGAGAATCAACATATATACGAGCTTGCGCCAAACTTATGGCTTTTGAGCCTTCTGCTATCTGTTTTCTAAACCTGCTGAGCACTCCGTGATAAACCACTCCATGCCCAAGGCCTCCCACACAGTAACTGCCTGAGACAAGGTTTCCCAGGAGCCCATATCTTGATTCAGATGGAACAATCATACCATCATGCCTACAGGGAACCAATGCCATGCTGACACCTAATGATTCAACTTCTCTCTCCAGCGGGGCAGGAGCGTTTAGGGGATCTATGACCATCAGGTAGTCAGGTCTTGTCGCAATTGCTATCTTTCCAGATAGAAGACTCATTATGGTAACAGGAAGGCGCTCCTCCCTGCAAAACTCTTCAACCGCTTTCTCAAATACTACTGATGCTTTTGGTCCCAAGCTAAGCGCATCAGACCTTAGGTCCATGATAGCCTGAAACATGCCTTCTAAAGCTTGACTAACCTCAAGAGCCATACTTTACCTTAAGCAATCATGATTAATTAATCTTAGCTGAGGCTTTGAGGGCTTGTGTGGTCAGCTTAGGTTTATAAGGCTGTAAACATACAGGTGTTGAATTAGGGGGTGTTTTTCTTATGGATAGCCAAATGGCAAATGCTCAGAAAGTTGCTATTGATGCAAAATTCATTTTGCCTGGTGCAGAAAATTTCTCTGCCTATCTGGAACAAAGAGTCGGAGCAGGCCTAACTGTAACAGGACCTGAAATGGATGATGGAAGGCAAGGCGCTGTTAAACGATGGATAGTATTATACCATGGTGAGATTATGGGTGAATATCTTCAATTTAATCCAGGTCTTGAATATAGGGGGCGAATTCCGGGATATAACAATGATTTAATACGAATTGCAAACTTAGTAAGAAAGGAAGAACTACCTGAAGACATTGTATGTCTGAGTTATGGTCCTTCGCATGATAAAGCAGATGAACCATGGCAAAGGCTTGACGGCCATGATATTCCGTTTCCTTAGAGTATATTCATCGCTAAGGTATCAAGCTTAGATTTATAAGGCCGTCATTAATCCATTGAACGATTGGGGTGTGTTTTCTTATGGATAAACAAATGTCAAGAAGAGATTTGGGAAAAGTTGCTGCTGCACTTGCTCTTGGGATGGGAGTCGGTGGCTGTGAGGACGAACCAGTTAATTCAATCATTCCTGGTAAGTTTGAGCTAAAGATCCACTCTTTTCTATCAGGAAAAAAAGCGACAGAAGTTGACATCGGACAGGATTCACTTGATATTACACTGGGCTATGAAATGCAGGATGTGTATCTGGTGGATGATCCCAAAGGTTACCTAAGGATACAAGTGATCCCACATAAACAGGCTGTCTGACAATAGAATAAGCGCTAGCTAATCAAAAGCTAATACTGGAGGGATTTGCCTAGCGATGCTAAGATTCTGCCTTTTCAGGATCCATATTTTCCTTATATTATGGGCAGCG
>DASRUK010000078.1:0-9150 GCA_035655475.1 Candidatus Nanoarchaeia archaeon | reverse complement strand
TTTGCCAGGTATCATCTTCAACTTAATATGTTGGATTTATTGGCATCAGGGTTTTATTCATCTTGCCCTTTTTAACTCCTCTATCTCGATCTTCTTCATGCCAAGAAATAATTTCATAGCTTTCTCAGACAAGAGCATGTCATCAAGCCCTTCAGGGACAATCTGCCACCAAAGGCTGAATTTGTCCTTTATCCATCCGCATACCCCTTCCTCTCCTTCTTTGCCAAATTTGTCCCAGAAATAGTCTATCTCCTCCTGATCTGTGCAGTTGACGATAAAAGAGACAGCTTCGTTAAACTTGAATTCAGGCCCGCCGTTTAGCGCCACAAACTCTTGGGTTTCGATAAGAAAGTTGACTGTCATCACAGAGCCTTCCTTCTTACCGGAGATCTTAGACCCTTCTTGCCCATATTTAGTCACCTTTAATATCTTAGAATTCTTGAAAGTAGTAGTATAGAAAGCGACAGCTTCCTCTGCCTTGTCATCAAACCAAAGGTTAGGGACTATCTTTTGCATCACATCGCCACCGGCTGCATCATACTGAGAACATTGCCTTCTGTATCGATAAAGGAAACAAGCCAGCCTACGCCTGGTATCTCCATAGGTTTGTCTATAATTTTACCACCTGCTTCTTTAACTATATCCAGGTGCTTATTAATATCGTCCACAGAGATAACCACTGAGGGACATTTTGAGGCATTTCCTCCCATCTTCCGGTCATAGAGGCCGCCGTTTATCGCACCGGGCTTTTTTACCATCCGATTTTCGGTCTCTGTCGTTTCGACCAGAACATAGTTGCCCATGTCTTCGCCAAGCTGCTTGGTTCTCCAACCAAAGGCTTTTTCGTAGAAATCTATCATGCGCTTCCTATCATCTGCTGGAAATTCGAAATGGACTACAGGATTCATATCACTCCTTAAATCTTTTAAACATATAAATGTGCTAGTTGCAGGTTATGCGCTTACTTATCAGAATGATAAAAGCCACAATTCAGCGCTATCCATCTGCCAGATTTATAGACATCCCAAAAAGATAGACAGGATCCTTGAATCCTGTAAGCTCTATTCTGCCAAAAAGAGATAGCCGTTTATCTAACTGCTTGTTCAGCTGCAATTCGGTATAGTATTTGGGCTTATCTTCAAATGGAAACTCCATGAGCTGAAACAGCCCTATTGAAAGACCATCACCTAATTTTCTTCCATAAAAAAAGCTTAGGTTTGCTGCCTTGTCATTTGCATAAGCACTAACGTCGCCATAACCGCCTAATCTCCTCATCAAATCTGTGTGGCTAACACCTAACTTACCCTCAAACATATTTTTGCTTGAGATAGTGTCCACAAGAAATTTTAACGGATAATCTTTTCTTCCAACAAAAAGCCTATTGCCTCCAAAATAAGTATTGGAATCACAATCATTTATCTCGTTTAAGCCGCTGAATCTAAATTCTAAATCATCATTTTCAAAAGAGAAAATCAGTCAGCAGGCGGTTTCTTACTGGGCTTTTCCCACCGTTAACTACAACCGCAGTTTCTAGGGTATTGTTGTTCAGTTTCGCTTGGGAATCTGCTTTTGCAGGCATAGTGTATGTTCCTAATGCAAGGCTGCTTGCCAGCAGGGCGTTTCTTATGGTTCTGTAGATACTATTCATTGATGATATAAAAAATAAAAGAGAGATATTTATGCCAGATGTAAAATGATTAAATCTTTTGTTTACAGATTCAACAATTTACGGCAGCCTGATTTTCCCGGTATAAAGCGCCATGCCCAGAACAGAGTTAACTCCAATCTTTTGCAGCTCATCTATCTCATCCATCGAAGAAATACCGCCAGCTGCTGTGATTTCGTCCTTTGTAATGGCTTTAAGCTTTTTTAGCGTAGAAAGATCAGTCCCTTGCATCATTCCTTCTTTGTCTACATAGGTGTATAGAAATTCTGAACAATATGGCTCAAGTTCTTTTACAACGCTTAGGGTATCTATCCCTGTCGATTCTTTCCAGCCTTTTATCACTATCTTTCCTTTAAGGCTGTCTATGGCGATTATTATCATTTCCCTGCCTATCTCTTTAACCAATTTTTTTAGGAATGGTAAATTTATGCCTTGTTTTGTGAATGCTGAGGAGCCGATGATCACCTTTTTTGCACCTGAATCTATAAGCTCTTTTGCCTTTTCAACTGTCCTTATGCCGCCGCCGACACGGCATCTAAATTTTGCGCACAATTGTTTGATTATAGCAAGATTATCACCATTTCCCATTGCAGCGTCCAAGTCTATGACTGAGATTTCATACTGCAAAAACTTCTTGGCAACTCCAATTACATCATCTATCTCAAGCTTTTTATTTTCTTTCTTGCCTTGGACCAGCTGGACAACCTTGCCGTCCATCAAATCGATGCTTGGAAATATCATATGACAAACGATAACTAAGTCTTTTTTTAAATATTGTGGTAATGGGTTTATAATCCTATAAGTTATAATCTGGGTTATGCAACAGATGCCTTATTCCCAAATAAAACATTATCTTGAGCTATTTGACAAACCCCATGCTGAAACTATCTTGAGAGTGTATGGAAGGCTTCTTCCATCTTTTGCAAAAGATCAGAGCGTGCCAAAGGAGGTACGGGATAATGCACGATTTATCGAACATGCACTCATCGAGCATTTTAGCGAGGGTGCACTTGAGGTAATAGCACTTGAAACGCGTGATATGAAGCCAGCTCCTGAGAATGACTTCAAAAGATACCAGTCTATCGCTTGTGTTGTTAGAGAAGACGAACTGATTGTTGATATTAGATATGAGATCCAGCATGACAAGCGTTTGAGGCAGTTAGGCAAAATTGGATATGGGAAACTTGCGATGAACTTTCGAGTAGATGAAGAATACGGGCAAAATTCAAGAGAAGCTTTGCAGGATATATGGCCGCTCATATCTAGCTTAGAGGGCTATGCCTCCATGCAGGGAAGATATAAGCGTGCTGAAGGACTTATGCATCCTAATGGAGACATCCAATCTGCCATCTTTGTATTTGACAAGGGCATGCCAATATTGGAAGGCCGCGATGTTCTTGCTGAGTTCAGTCTTAGAGAAAAACCGATATCTTACTAACTTTTCTTTTTTTCTCCAGAAATTGAAAAAGAGGTCTCTTTAGTTATGTCTTCCTGGCCGTTCATGTTAAATTTTTTAGGGGCTACAAAAAAATTTGTGTTAAACCACATAATAGCAAAAATAAAAAAGGCTTCCTTTAAATATCTTTCGTTTACGTTACTATCCAGCAGTTACAGTAAATGTGAACTTATACCTGTCCTTGCCTGCCCTTTCAATTTTTTTGAGGATGAATCTTTCTACTTTGGCTGTATTATCCACATGCGGGTCCTTGCATGGCCTCTTATCAAACCCCACAATCTCGACGATCCTTATCTTGTTAAGCTCTGCAGGCACTCTGCTCAGGTCAAATTCTGTCAACTCTTCCCTTGCAAATTCCCGAGCATCCACCCTGAAGCCTGCCTTTATGATGGCATTTACTGCTGGCTCCAGGTTTTGAAGCTGCCTTAGATCCGTGCTTGAAATGATATCTACAGAGCCTTCATCCTCCTTGTCAAACCTTGATATGGCTACCTTTGCATCAGGCACCCTGTTCTGCACAACCCTTGCCAGGATATGTTCTCCAGTCTGCAGCCTTCCTTCATTAGGTTTCATCTTAACTCCTTAACAATGCCTTTTTCATCAAGCAGTGTTGCACCTATCCCATCAGCCTCTTTTCTCTGTGCTTCTGTGTTATAGCCCCAAGTTGCTAGGAAGCATCGGACTCCTTTTTTTATCATCTTCTCCATCCAGAACACACTATCTTCTACAAAATAAATGTCCTTATAGTCAGCATCGTATGTCTCAGCAATGGAGTCAACTGCTCCATACTTATCCTTTGAATAATAAGTGTCGATTATCTCATCATAGCTTAATCCAATCTTCTCCAATACCGGTGAGATCAATTCATTTTTGTTTGCTGTGACTATCACCACCTTATCAAATCTTTTTACGGCGGCTATTAGTCCAGCTAATGCTTGCGCAAAAGGCTTTGTAGACTTCATCCACTCATCAAAGTCTTCTTCCTGGAATCGCTTTCTCTCACGATGAAACTCTTCTTTGAAACCAGAAGGGACATTTATATTTGCAGCAAAGTTATAAAATTGGGCATCATTCTCTACCTTGATTCCTCTCTCAATAACTTCCATTATAGCATATATATGATCTACTGTTGAAACATAGGGCCTTAAGGCCTTATTTTTCTCATGCAATGTCTTGTACTTTAAATCGATATCTTTTATGTCCCAAACTGTAAACAGCCGATCTTTTCCTTTGAATTTCGCATAGCAATTCATAGAGGCAGCAAATGCCTCTGGCTCAGAGTCCACAATAACTCCGTCATAGTCCAGTACAAGAATCTTCATCGTCTTACAATGATACCTTTTTTTGCCAGATAATCTTTTATCTCCTTAACCGAGTATTCTTTATAGTGGAATATGGATGCTGCAAGCGCTGCATCTGCCTTGCCTTTTGTAAATGCATCGTAGAAGTGCTCAATATTACCGACACCGCCTGATGCTATAACAGGTATTCCTACACTGCCGCTTATCTTTGAAGTAAGCGCCAGGTCAAATCCCTGCTTTGTCCCATCCCTGTCCATGGAAGTGAGCAAGATTTCACCAGCGCCAAGTTTTTCTCCTTTTTTTGCCCATTCAACAGCATCAATCCCTGTACTTTTTCTTCCGCCATAGGTATATACCTCAAATCCATTCTTCATCTTAATGTTCTTTTTTGCATCTATTGCAAGCACGATGCATTGTCTGCCAAATTTATTGGATGCTTCTTTGATAAGACCTGGATTTAGGACAGCGGCTGTGTTAAGGGAAACTTTATCTGCGCCTGCATTGAGTATCTTTCTTATATCTTCAATACTTCTCAATCCGCCGCCGACTGTAAATGGGATAAATATCTGTTCTGCAACTTTTTTTACCAGTTCAGCCATGATATCTCTCTTTTCATGCGAAGCGGTTATGTCCAAGAAAACTAGTTCATCTATACCCTGCTTGTTGTATTCTTTTGCTAGGGCTATAGGGTTTCCTGCGTCTTTGATTCCTACAAAATTTATCCCTTTTACAACCCTTCCTGCATCGACATCCATGCATGCGATAATCCTTTTTGCGAGCATTATATCATCCCTCTTAAGTCAACCAAATTTTTTATCCCGCTATCATACCTAAAGCCGACAAACTTACAGCCTGCTTTTTGAGCTGCTTGTTTGTCGTAGATAGTATCGCCAATAAATATCGTTTCTGAGCAATCAACATCCAGTTCCTTGCAGGCTATCATCACAATCTCTGGATTGGGCTTTGCATTCTTTACCCTCTCTCCGCCGACTATAATATCAAAGTACTTCCTTATACCGATATCCTCAAGTATAATATCTACCAAAGGAGTCTGGGTGTTTGATACAACTGCTGTCTTTAGGCCCTTACTTTTTATATACATTAGAGCTTCGTCTGCACCAGGCATCCTTTTTATCTTGAAACTCCTGAAAGTATTAAAGTAAAAACCCCTTACATCTTCTACTGTCCTTCCGGGGAAATATTGTGCAACTGTCTCTACAAAATTCCTTGCCCAGACGTCTCTGTCAAAATCCTCAGCTGAGATGTCCTTGAATCCAAAATGCCTCCTTGAAGCGTTGAATCTCTCCAGCCAGGCATCATGTGAATCTATAAGTACTCCGTCCATGTCGAATAAAATGGCTTTTAACATAGTTTGATGAAGTTGTTTATAATGCTCAATCCAACCTCTCCGGATCTTTCAGGATGAAACTGGAATGCAAAGATGTTGCCTTGCGATATTGAGCTGCAATACTTTATGCCATAATCTGTCTCTGTAAGGATGATGCTTTTATCCTGAGGTCTAGCGTAATACGAATGCACAAAATAGAAATATGAATTTTCTTCTATTCCACTAAGTATGTGGTCTTTTTTTGATAGACTGATCGAATTCCAGCCTATCTGGGGAACCTTAAGCTTAGTGAACCTCTTGCACTGGCCTTTGAAGATAGACAGCCCTTTTACTCCTTTTGACTCTTCTGAACCCTCAAATAACACCTGAAGTCCAAGACAAAGCCCTAAATAAGGCTTGTTTTTTGTCTCTTTCTTTAAAGTATCAAACAGCCCCTTATCTTTTAACGAAGCGATGCAGTCACCAAAGCTTCCTACCCCTGGAAAGATTATCTTATCAGCTGCTATCAGGTCTTTTGGCTTATCTGTAACATTATATTTTGCTTTGAGAAAATCAAGCGCATTAGTCACTGACCTAAGGTTGCCTGCTCCATAGTCAACTATAGCTATCATGTCAAAAACCACCTATTCTAGTGGCATGTTTTTGCTGGAAATGTGGTTTTTGAGCACAATTCATACCACCAATCTTAGATTGGCTATATTTCATTGTATCAATCCTTTGGTGCTGGGTATTGCCTCTTTTAGTCTCTTGTCCTTGCTGCATGCCATCTTCAATGCTCTTCCGAATGCTTTGAAAACAGCCTCAAGCTTGTGGTGGTCTGTCCTTGCCTGCCAGCTTTTTATCTGGATATTGCACTTCAGATTGTTCGAGAAAGCCTGGAAAAAATCGCAGACAAGATCGCTGTCTAAATCTCCAATCTTTTCTTTCTTAAAGTCAAGATCGCACTTCAGGTACGGCCTTCCTCCTATATCAACTGCTAGTATTGCCAGTGTTTCATCCATGGGCATCGCAAAAAAGCCTGCCCTGTTTATGCCTTTGCGTTTTCCAAGGGCTTTGTCAAATGCCTGGCCCAGTGTTATTCCCACGTCCTCTACCAGATGGTGCTGATCTACATCCAAATCTCCTTTTGCCTTGATTGTCAGGTCAAAAGTTCCATGTTTTGAAAAAAGCTCAAGCATATGGTCGAAAAAATTTATCCCTGTATCTATCCTGGATATGCCTTTGCCATATATGCCTAATTTTATTTCAATTCTCGTCTCTTTTGTTTTCCTAATCATTTTACCACATCTGTTATCATATTAACATTATCCAATATAATCTCTGCTCCCTCTGTCTTTAATAACCCTCTTGTGAACTCCTTATTTACACCAGGCGGGATAACTCCGATGAATCCCATCTTTGCATTGGCAGCTGCCCTGATATCAGAGACATTGTCTCCAACATAGATTGCCTCATCTGGGCTTACTTCCAATCTTTTCAAGAGCAAATTCAATCCTTCGGGATCTGGCTTGCCTTGCTTTACGTCTTCTCTTACAACTATCTCTTTGAAGAACTTATCCAGCTTAAAGCGTTTTATGCCAAAATCAGCTTCTTGTTTTGGCCTTCCTGTCAGGATAGCCAGCTTATAGTCTTTTAGTTTTGCAAGTGCAGCAGGCTTTATCAACAGCTTCTCATTTCTTAGAAGGCCGTCAAATTCCCTGCCGAGGTAATACTCATTAAATTTTTTTCTTATCACTTCCTTTCTGAATTCCATACTGTTTTGTTGGATAAGCATCTCTGCGGCTTCAACATCATCATTTATCCCCTGGTTTTTTACCATCTCAACATCTTTCATCTCTATTATTTTACCAAGGAAGAACTCTGCTGTTTTTTTGATAGCCATGCGATAGGACTGGCTGACATCGATAAGAACGCCATCGATATCAAATATTATCGCTTTTATCTTTGCCATCTTTTCCTACCTTTTCTTTTTCTTCAGAC
Organism: Candidatus Nanoarchaeia archaeon; assembly: GCA_035655475.1. Classification (GTDB taxonomy): domain Archaea; phylum Nanobdellota; class Nanobdellia; order Woesearchaeales; family JACPBV01; genus DASRUK01. Next base: position 1,399 of record DASRUK010000078.1, on the reverse strand, counting down.
TGCCTTATCATCTTGTTCCATCTCCATTGGCCAATAAGCGCCCAATACAGGGCAAGAAGGCCTATCAATGATAAGATGAATAAAAGAATGTTATTCATTTCAACGCCTCCTTAAGAGCGGTTATGAACTGCTCAGTTTGCTTTACTGTTCCAATCCCTATCCTTATGCAATCATTAAGCAATGGATCTTTGCTTCTATTCCTTACCAATATCCCTTTTTGTTTCAGCTCTAGCTCAATTTCTTTTGCTTTTCCAGGAAGTTTCACTATAAGGAAATTTGCTGCTGTGGGAAAACTTTTAATTTTTAGTTTTTTTAGTGCATTGTAAAGAATTTCTCTTGCTTTTTTTACCTCACCGACATACCAATCGACATATGCTTTGTCTTCTATTGCTTTTGAGCCTGCAGCAACGGCTATTGAATTTACAGAGTAGGGGGATTGGGCCTTGAGCAAATTCTTCATAACGTCCTCGTTTGAGGCCGCATAACCTAATCTGATGCCACCCATGCCATATGCTTTTGAAAAAGTCCTAATTATGATAAGGTTATCATATTTGGGGATAAGATCAAGGTATTCTGCACCTGAATACTGGTGATAAGCTTCATCAAGAAGGACAAGACAATCCTTGGACCTTGCTTTTTCGATAATTCTGATTATATCTTTCTTGTCTATCAATGTACCAGTTGGATTATTTGGATTGCATAGTATGATTAGTTTGGTCTTCTTTGTTGCAGCATCTAAGACTTTTTTTGTAGGAAATGCAAGGTTGGCTGTATATGGAATCTCTCTAACCTTTGCACCTGCTAACTGAGCATAAAACTTAAACATGGCAAAAGTAGGTACGGGGATGATAACTTCGTCGCCTTGTTCGATATAAGTCTGCATAAGGACCATTATAGCTTCGTCTGTAGCGTTTGAAACCATAAGCTGCTCTGGCTTAATCTTGAGATACTTTGCAAGCTTTTCTTTGAATTTAATATATTCTGGGTAAGCTGCTATCTCTTCTTCCTTTATCTTATTGATAGCGCTTAGTACCTTTGGACTGCAGCCAATCGTATTTTCGTTAAAGTCCAGCCTGAGAAATCCTCTTCTTCCCTCGATGGGAGGCCTATACTCATCCATCTCTAACACTGCTTTTCTTGGATTTATGTTTGTCATTTTGCTATTGTTGTTTTGAGACTATTACTATAAATAACTTTAGTTTTTAGGGTATTATAATGGTTTTTAGCCGCAATATAACGGTTAAATCCAAGGACAAGATAATTACCTGAATTTTCCCTAGTTTTTATACACAACACCTATCGCTTCCAAAATCTTTCTCTGTTTTGGCTCTAATTCTACTGTTAGGCTCCACTGGTGCTTGTTTATTGAGTCATACAACTCAACCTTGTATCCTGTTTT
>DASRUK010000077.1:0-2018 GCA_035655475.1 Candidatus Nanoarchaeia archaeon | reverse complement strand
TCAAACTTGACTTGGGAAGAAATAAGCTGCTGAAATTGATAGAGATTTCATGTATGCCGAAGAGTTAACAGTGCCCTGTGTTAGCCAGCATATATTTATCAACCCAGAAATCATCGCTCTATGGATGGAACAGACATACAGCCTTGAAAAATATCTCTTTGTCCTCACTATTGTTATAACTGTTGTCCTCTTCCAGTATCTTATCCCGACAAAAAATCTCTTCCTGGACCTGTTCACTATCTATATCATCCCTATATTGTTCATCAGTGTCTTCTTTGGCAGGCTGATAATTGAAAAATCCTTCAAGAACAACAAGGGCGCCTTGATAGCGATGCTCATATCTTACAGTATCTCAACGATTATCGCCTCTGTCCTTGCATTTATCATCGTCATCTTGCTCCTGGGCTTTATTCCTGGCAGCTTATATCCTTTGGCAAGGCCAAGCCCCCAGTCAGGCTCATCTCAGGCAGCCATAGCCATGGTGATAATCTCCCTTGCCATAGTTGGCCCTGCAGAGGAATATATCTTCAGGGGCTTTGTCTTTGGAGCATTATATTTTGTCTTGCAAAGAAAACACTGGCTGCCCATATCCATATTTTCATCAATAGTTTTTACTGTCCTCCATGCCTATTACTACTTCACCTTTGGCATAGCTTCAAGCATATTCTTTGTCCAGATCTTTTCGATAAGCCTTGCGTTCAGCATCGCCTACTTTATCTCCGGAGGAAACCTGCTCATGCCAGCACTTATCCACGGCATTTATGATGCATCTGCATTCCTCGACTTTGCAGCAGAGGGAAATATTGGCGCAATCATCCGTTCGCTCATCTTTCTATCCGGGATAATTCTGGCGATAATGGTGCTTATAATCAAAAGGCCAAGCCTAAGGAAAATTACCTCCAATTTATAAACAACCGCTTCCTATATACTGATATGAATAAAGATTATTTCAGCAATATCCCTAAGTTCTATCTCTTCAGGTTTGTTGGCTCGCTTGACTTGACAGTCGCTATCTTTGTCCTTTTCATGCTCTCAAACAACCTGACCATGACTCAGGTGATGCTCATTGAATCTATCTTTTTGATCATGGTCCTTTCGCTTGAAGTGCCAAGCGGAGTCTTTGCTGATCTGTATGGAAGAAAGACAGCGCTTGCGATATCACTATTATGCGCTTCAGCAAGCTTTATAATATTTGGCCTAGGCAGCACTTTTTGGGTATTTCTTTTGGCCCAGGCGGTACTTGCGTTCTCATGGTCGCTTGAGTCAGGAGCCGATCTTGCTTTTGTCTACGATTCATTGATAAAGGGAAAAAACTTTCCAAAGATCTATGGGCAGTCAAACTTCATAACATACATAGCATTCGCAATATCTGCGCTTCTTTCAGGGTTCCTCGCAGCGCTCCTTGGATTTAGGGCTCTTTTCTTCATATCAGCAGGATTGTTTTTCCTGGGCTTTCTTGTCTCCCTAAGGTTTACCGAGCCTCCTATAAAAAAGAAAAGCGCAAAAAAGCATTATCTCCATATGAAGGGAGCGTTAAAGTTTGCATTTAGCAGCAAAGTCGTGAGAAATCTTATCATCTATTTTGCGGTGTTTTCAGCTTTCAGCTCCTTGGCATGGTTCATCTTTCAGCCTTATCTCAAGGATTATTCTACCGCTATTATCGGTATTGCCATCTTTATCTACTATGTCTCTGGCGGGATAGGAAGCCTCATTTCAGGAAAGTTGATGGCCAAGGTCAGGCAGGAGAAGCTTTTAATCTATCTTTTGCTGATAGGAAGCGCCTCTTTCCTGGTTCTTTCGTTTATCACTCCTCTTTTTGGAATATTTTTTATAGCAACCCTGTCGTTTTCAATAGGTATCAGGGACATTTCAGTAAGTGAGGAGATAAACATCCATACCGACTCCCATCATCGTGCAACAGTTGTTTCCATACAAAGCATGACCCGCGGCCTGATACAGGCAGCATTTGCTCCTCTCATCGGCTATCTTGTCGACATCTTTTCGCCGGCTGCGGCGTT
>DASRUK010000076.1:0-3902 GCA_035655475.1 Candidatus Nanoarchaeia archaeon | reverse complement strand
TAATCAGCTTTTTCCCAAGCGACTCTTCAAAAGCACGTATTATCCCTTTGTTTTCAGACACTCCTCCTTGAAACATGATAGGCTCATAAAGCTCTCTACCTCTTGATAGGTTGTTAAGATAATTCCTTACAAGCGACTTGCAGAGCCCATATAATATGTCCTCTATCTTATGTCCTATCTGCTGCTTGTGTATCATATCGCTTTCTGCAAAGACAGTGCATCTTCCAGCGATATTTACTCCATCCTTGGAATTAAGTGAAATTCCACCAAACTCTTCGATTGGGATTCTAAGCCTGTTTGCCTGCGAGTCAAGAAAGCTGCCTGTCCCGGCAGCGCAGACAGAGTTCATGCAAAAATCGACAACTGTTCCGTTCTTCAATATTATCAGTTTGCTGTCCTGCCCCCCTATTTCTATTATTGTGCTGACATTAGGGCAATAAAAAGTAGAAGCCATAGCATGCGCTGTTATCTCATTTTTGACTATATCTGCCCCGATGAGCTCACCGATAAGTTTTCTTGCGCTTCCTGTTGTCCCGACACCTGCTATCTCTATCTCGCCAAATTTTGACTTGACCTCAATAAGTCCCTCTTTGACAGACCTTGCAGGATTTCCCGATGTTCTGATATAAGAAGAATGTATGACTCTATCTCCGCAAAGTAAGACTACATTTGTTGAGATGCTCCCAACATCCACGCCAAGGTATGTCTTGTTCATTTTCGTATCATATCCACAAAAGCTTCTAACCTTGTCTCAAGGCCAGCCTTCCCTGCATGTTGGTCAAGTGACAGGCTTAAATAGTTTATCTTCTTATCGCTTGCAACCTTGGACAGTATCGGCCGAACGCTTGTCTCTGGCATGCAGCCAAAGGGCAGTATCTGTATTATGCCTGCATATTTCCCCGACTCTATCATATGCGCAACCGAATCAAGCCCATGCCCTCCAACAGCACAGTCCAGATATTCTTTGGACGTCTTTGCATACTTTTTTATCATGCGCTTCTTACAGAAGCTATAGAGGATAAAATGAGAAAGGTTTGCAAGCACATCTACCTCCACCCCAAGATCGTTCAATATGCCTGCAATATCATTATTTATCGAGGTCTCATGGATAAGATATATCTCTCCGATTATAGCGACCCTAAGCCTGCCCTTGCTTTGAGGAAAAGACTTCTTTATCTTTTTCTTCACCTTTAAGAGCCCGAAGGCTTTGTTTGTCATGTCTATCTCTCTTAATATCTCATCCTTCACTTTTTTCTTGCCTTCAGATATTGTCCTATAGTAAGCCGTGTTCAAAGAATCTATCAGGTAAGTCTTCAATGCAAAAAGCATGATATTGTTTACTATCTTAAACAAGCTGCAATCAGGCAGTTCCTTCTTTAGTGACTGTACTATTTTTTCTATCCTCAGCCTATGAAACGCCACCTTATGCTCATTCAGGAACATCTTTTGAAGGAGCGAATAGTAAGCAAGCCTGCATTCAGCCTCGAAGGGAGAGGCGTTGATGTCCAGCATGAACAGGTCAGTGGCACCCAGATTGATATTTTCAATCATGTTTCCAAGCACTATCTTGTAAGGATAGCAGATGAACTCAGGAGAATGCCTCACACCAAGCTCGATAGTCCTGTGCGTTGGAGTTGTTATCACAAACTCAGCATCAGGATCGATAAGAGCCTTTAATGCTATTGTATAATCCCCAAAATGAGGTATGGTGTATCTTTTCATAAGGAGTCGATAAATGCCTCAAGCCTTGTTTCTATCCCTGCCTCAGCAGTATGCTCATCGATTATCAGGTTAAGGTAGCTTACGTCATGGTTCTTTATTTTATCCCTTATTATGTCGACAGTGACAGAGTCGCATCCGCAGTTAAAATTGGTTATCTGGATGATTCCATCAAACGTCTTGTTATCAAGGGCATAGTCTATGCAGTTCAACACTTCCTTGGCAAAATCCCATTTTATCTCAGTGCTCTTTTCTTCAAAAGGAACTTCATCTATTGGTATTGGAACTGCCCCCATGCCTTCAAGCTTAGAGACGATGCTATGGTTCATGAACTTGTCAGCAAGGATATATGGATGGGATATTATGAGGATCTTTTTTCCAGCCTTTGCTGCCTTGGTGCCAAATCTTTTGGTCCTGCTTGTGCAGTCCATATCTTCACAGCTTATCGCTTTCTTTACAGCCTTATAGACTCGCCAGGGATTGTGGTTCAATCTTATGCCGAGTTTAAAAAGAAAATAAGCCTTTGAATGATAATTCCTGTTATAATCCGCAGTCAATATCCTTGTGTCCCCATTTGTAAATATCTTGGCCAGATGAGGCACAGCTTTAAACCTCGGGCATGACAGATAGCCCTTCTTTTCTGAAGAAAGGGTTGGAACAAAGATAAAGTCGCATTTCCCGATAAGAGCCCTTGTATGCCCTGCAAGGAGTTTGACAGAAAGGCAGCATTCGCTGTCGCTCAATTTGACTGATTCGTCAAGTATCTTAAGATTTGTATCTGTTGATACTATTGTCTTGACTCCCAGCTCTTTAAAGAACGTTGACCATAATACAGGATGCTTGAAATTAAACAGCGTGTTTGGTATCCCCACAATAGTCATGTTTTGCGGTTGTCAGATATCATTTATAAACTTATTCAAGCGCTCGGCAATTGATCGTTTGGCAAATACTTTCTTATTAGATGTCTAAGAAATCTGCTGCTTTATATTCTCTACAAACTTAGGAAAATCCTCTTTCTTGATGTTTGCTCCGCAGGCATACTCATGCCCTCCGCCATATCCTTCACACCCCATGACAGCTTTCTCGATGACAGGAGGTAATCTTACATTGGTGCTTCTTATGCTTATCCTCACTTCGCCGTTCTTCTCTCTGCCGACGATGATTATCTTGTCAGGATAGCGGTAGATAAGTTCGTTTGAAAGGTCTCCTGTAAAGCTCATCTTGTCCTCAGGATATATAAAGACAAGAAATCTGTCTTTGTCAGCTTCTTTTACGGCAGAAGCCAGCAGGTTCTGATATTCTTTCTCTATCTTTTCAAATCGTTTGACAAGAAAAGATCCTCTCGAAGAGCCCCTGTCCAATATTTCATTAGGGTCATTTATCCGTGTCAATATTTTAAAGCACTTGTTGGCATCGGTCATCTTTCCCTTAAGAATATATGAGAATATCCTCACAAGCTTTCCAAGCTTGGAATCAAAATATAGCTCACCCGGATTCTTCACTTTTTTATCGGCAAAACCTGGATATTTTGATGTAAATTCCTCAAAAAAATCAGGGATGTGCCAGTCACCGATGCTGCCGACCGCAGCTATCCACATATCCTGCTTTACCACTTCATAGCATATCCTTGTGACAGGAGTTCCATCATTCTTGTCCTTGATTCTGGGATTGAAATACTTGACTCCTGTTCGGACGTAAGGTCCATGATGGTCTATCCAGATAACAGGAGTCTTTGCTCCATCGATAAATTCCTGGTCGACCAGGGGTATGTCAAGGATAAATATCTTGTCAGGGGAATATTCAGCGACTTTAGGCAAAAACTTTGCTGAAAGCCCAGGTTTAGCTTTAAATACTATGCCATGGCCTTCTCGTATATATCGGTATAATAGGAGAAAGGAACTGAGCCCGTCAGGGTCGTCATGAAAAAAGAACAGCGGATTTTTACAGTTGTCAAGCTCTTCTTTTATCCTGGAAACATCCTTTTCATTTAGCACAGTAAAAGAATTCAATAAAGTCAAGCTATTTAAGCTTTTGTAAAATGGGTATAAGGTAAGCTGACTTTTCTTGATTTTTACAACTTATATACTAGAGTATAGAAAAATTAATATATCAGATGTAGTTACATTGTAACTACAATGAAAAAGCCAATCCAAATGAAGATGGAAGGATTTGAAGTGGTGGAA
>DASRUK010000075.1:0-3201 GCA_035655475.1 Candidatus Nanoarchaeia archaeon | reverse complement strand
TATGAAGAGCTTCATAAAGAAGAGCAGCTTGAAAAGATAGCCTTGATAAAAAAATACCTTAAGGTAAATGCTTCTGATAAGCTTCTTGATGTAGGCTGCGGAACAGGGCTTACGACAGAGCCATGGGAATGCCGACGCTATGGCATCGATCCTGCGCCGAAGCTTCTTGCAAGGGCGCGGCAAAGGGATAAGATAGAATACACGCTTGCGCAGGCTGAAAGCATACCTTATCCGGACTCATTCTTTGATATAGTCATCAGCATCACTGCAATCCAGAACTTTTCAGACATCAAGAAAGGGCTTTCTGAGATAAAGCGGGTGGGAAAGGAGAAATTTGCATTAAGCTTTTTGAGAAAAAGCACTCAGAGAGGGATTTTCGAGATCCTGATAAGAAAAATATTTAAGGTTGAAAATGTTATATCAGAAAAGAAAGATTTAATATTTTTTTGCAGGTGATTGTAATGACAGAACTTACTGATCCAAGGCAGGTTATCCTAGTAACCTCACGAGAAGAGATGGACATCCTCGGAAAAAAGGAGATAAAAGATAATATAATAACGCTTGCTTGGCATATGCCTACAAGCTTTGATCCGCTGCTTTATGCCATATCTGTCGGCAAAACAAGGTTTACGTCTGAGATCATAAAGAGGAGCAGAGTTTTTGTGGTCAATTTTGTCTCTGAAAAGCTCGCTGACAAAGCAATGCTAATCGGAACAAAGTCCGGCAGGCATATAGACAAGTTTAAGGAATCTGGGCTTACCAAAGAAGAGGCAGACTCAATCGATTGCTGCAGGATACGGGAGGCAGCAGCTTACGCCGAATGTGAAGTTGTTAATGAGATAGAAACAGGGGATCATACCCTATTCATAGGAAAAGTGCTTAGCTCAAAAGTGAAAACTGATGGAAAGCGGCTTTTGCAGAAGAACAAGAGCTTTATCGGAGCTTAGAGCTTCTCTCCCTTGGAACCATATCTGTCGATAGAATCATAGGGATAGCTTATTATCAGGTGGATGCCTCCTTTTTTTCCAAAGAAACCTAAGTCTGCTTGTGAAAGCTTAGGTTCAGGTGTCGGGTGGCTATGGACCGAGCCGACCATGTCAGGCATATATGGCGGCTCAAAGGTGATATAGGCAGTCTTTGCCAGAGGATCAAAAGGCTGGTAATAAAGGCCATCGATGACCAGCTTGCTGTTTTTAACATGGCCTCTTAACAGGGCAAAGAACTGCTGTGGATGCATCTTTTTTGCAAGGCCTTTGATGTCAGCCTCGACCCCCGATGCTATCGCGATACTGGAGAAAGGAGAAAGGCTAACATTAAGGAAATCCAGAAGACCTTTTTTCATCCTCCTGGCCAGTTTTTCCATGGAAAGGCATAAAGCTGTCTTAGCTTATAAGATTACCGGTTTGAAGCTATAGCAAAGCATATAAATTTGCACTTGCTACCTTAATGGCAGTGGTGTGATTATGTATACTTTAGAATAGTAAACTTTAAATATAACATGATACCACTCTCTAATAATAAATAGGATTAAGCATCGCTTTTTCCTAATGTAGTAAAGTACTCCATACTTTACATCAACCATAAAAAATATGGGGGTCATAAAATGAAAAGACTATATGCAATCGGTTTGTTTTTGATAGTGATGCTTGCTGCAAGCATGAGTGCAGCAGTATTGATGGACAAGACTTCTATTGATATTACGTCTAAGCCAACTGGACCAATCTCCAGCACATTTAAGCTTACAAACAACAATACAGCTTCAACAACTGCATCTTTGCAGCTTGTGAGCTCAGACCTTTCCAGGTATAACCTAAGCCTGAGTCCTAATGGCTTCAACCAGCAGTTCACCATGAGCCCTGGCCAGAGCATTGATTTCACCCTTACTGGCAGAGTGCCTAAGGATGTTACTACAAGGACAGCTGCTTATACAGGCACAATCAAAGCTTATTTCGGCACAACAGAGCTTGCATCACTTCCTTTGAATGTCATTGTCGAGAGCCAGCTAAGCCTTGAGGATGTAAAATTCAAGGTAGATGGCAAGAGCAGGAGCATAGACAATGGAAATACAAGAAGTGATGTTTTTCCTGGATCAAAACTTGAGATCTCAGGAGATGTAGAGAACCTTTTTTCTGATGACGATGATATCCAGATAGAGGATGTAGAAGTAGAAATTACCATCGAAGGCATAGATGATGACGATGATCTTGAGGAAACAATAGAGATCGGGGACATTGATGCTGATGATACCGAAAGCTTCACAGCCACCTTTGATATCCCTGAAAATGTTGATGAAGGGGATTATGATGTAAGGATAGAAGTCACCGGTGATGATGAGAACGGCGGCAAACACGTTGTCTTATGGGATGATATAAAGATCGATATCGAAAAGGAGAAGCACGACATCCAGATAAGGAAGTTGTCCCTTGCTCCTACAAGAGTCGATTGCAACAGGAACATAAAGCTTGATATGGTGCTAAAGAACCTTGGCAGGACTGATGAAGATGAGGTTGTCTTAAGGATAGAGAACACAGCACTTGGCATATCTGAAGAGGATACATCCATACCTGAAATAGAAGAAGGCACCGATGATGAGACTGAGTATGAAAAAGTTTATTCATTCAGGATAGGAGATTCTGTTCGAGCTGGCACTTATCCGATATCAGTCAAGGCCTACTATGAAACAGACACATTGTCTGACACCCAATCTGTCGATCTAACTGTCGCAGAGTGCAGAGCTGATGAGCCTGTAAAGAGGAACGACTCAGTTGTTATCGTCAATCCTCCCAGGAGAGATGAGCCTAGCGAGCCTGATGTGATAATTGAGCCAGTAGACGACACTGAAGAGACAGGCATACTTGACTCAAGCGGCTATATGATATTTTTGATAGCAGCAATAGGTGTTGCAGTGCTTGTGATAATCGTGATGATTATCGTCTTGTTTACTGTAAGAAGAAAAGATTAAATTATTCTTTTTTTTCTTATTTTAGATATATCTTTTGTTGTCTTAGAATAATCGGCTTAGGCCTCTTTTTTTTAGCGCTTCCTTGACAAGGGCTTTCTGCTAGTATATACGTTTGAAGGGGCCATTATAGTAAATTAAATTGAATATTTCTCATTAAATGGAATAAGAGATAGAACTTTTTGTTTGTTGTACCAAAGACTTCTGAAGAATTTCATAATTGCCCTTTCCATTTCAGGAAT
>DASRUK010000074.1:0-2600 GCA_035655475.1 Candidatus Nanoarchaeia archaeon | reverse complement strand
TTCTTATGCTTCTAAAGATATTAAATGATGAACATAAAACCCTTAAGCAGAAAATAAGCGAGTTTCCCAAATATCATACTTTGCAAAGAAAGATAGCAGCAAAGGGATATTCAAAGGATAAAGTGAAGAGGCACTATAAGGGATTTGGCTTTAAAGAGACAGGTGATGAGACTGGAGGGCTTAAGGTAATCTTGGATGAAAAGAGCTTTGTCTGGTTCAGGGTTTCAAAGACCGAGCCAGACACTTTGAGGATAATCTCAGAGTCAGAGTCAGAGGAAAAGAGCCAGGAGATGATGTCCCAGGCGATAACTGCCCTACAAAAAGAATAGATTTATAAATAAATCTTCATGCATATCTCCTGAAAAAGGGTGGTTTGGAAGTCAAGATTTAATTAGCGAGTTTTGGTAAACATGGCTGACGAAGCATCATTACAAAAGGTTGAAGGGCAGGGAACAAAGAAATGCCCTGAATGCGGCAGCGAGAAGATCATCAGAGAAGACGATGAGATCTACTGTGAGAAATGCGGTTTTGTTATTGATTAAACTATGGATGATTTAATCAAGCAAATCCTTAGATATATAGTTCTAGACAAGCCTAAAAAACAGCCTATACTTGGAGAGCTGGCAAAAAGGGCTTTTAGCGAAAAGAAGGCTAGCTACCTTTAGCAGATAATCCATGAAATCAAGGCTAAAAAATCGGATTTTCTTTTTTCTTTCGAACGAACCAGACAAGAGACCCCATTTACAGTCAAGTACAGCGAGAATGAAAGAGAGAAAAAGCTTACGTGCAGCTCCGGCGCTTACTTTTTTTGAAGCAAAAGAGGAGAAGAAGGTCAATGAGAAGCCTTACCAGCTGGACATCACCTACGAGCAGGGGAAGACTATAGAGAAGTTAAGCATAAAGTATTCACTTCGCGATTATCCTTTTGAGCGAGAGAAGGCCTTGCAGGACTTTACTGGCATACTTGATAAAAAACTGAATATAGCACCTTCTTCTACGATGGGAGGTATACTTGGCTATGCTTATCTTGGCGAGAACTTCATGGTAAGAAGGGATGATGTGCATGGCGACAAAGCGCTGATGGTCGATGTACATGAGGCTATACATACCCACGATGAATACGAGACTAGGGTTCTGACAAGCTGGATGCTTGCAAGGGAGAGGGCGAGGTATAAGAAATGACTCATCAGCTAAATTTAAATAGTGACCAATAAATCAGACTGTATGACTGACATAGCCCAAACCATGCAAGGGAAAAAACCTTTAGCAATAGCCAGTAGCATAGCAGCTTTAATCATCGCCATTGCGGCCCGGCAAGGAATTCAAAACTCTAGAGAAGAACCGCAAAGCGCAAAAGGAGTCGTCAGGGGCATGGTCCCTTACAGCCATGCAGATGGAAAAGGATACATAGTCTGTATAGAAGGGTTGCATGGGTCGGTGAAAATTCCTATCAATCGATGGGATGAGACAGTTAACCAGGGTGACCCAGTGTGTTTAACTTATAGAAGACATCATTCATTTGTTGACCCACCATATCGAGCGCTTTCTATAATGGATAACAAATGATTTTAGCTAACCTTTATTAATAAAATAATAACTTTCTTTCTCATGACCCAAATCTATTTCCAAACGCATGGTTGCAGCACCAACCAAAGCGAATCAGAAGTCATGATGGGACTGCTTGCTGATGCAAGGTTTCTCATAGTCCAGGATGCAGGCGAGGCTGATATCTTAATATTAAATATATGCACTGTCAAGGGTGAGGAGACTGCACTTAGGGAGATACGAAAGACAAGCGAAGCCTATCCTAAAAAAAAGCTTATCGTCGCTGGGTGTTTGACAAAAACTATCTTAAGGGAAGCTCGCAAGATAAGAGAAGATGTCAATTTTATCAGCACCCATAATATAAAATCCATAGTGGAGGTTGTAGAGGAGATACTGTTTGGAAACGTTATCGAGGCGACAGGCGCTGACAGCTATAAAAAGATTAATCTTCCCAAACTCAGGAGCAATTCTGTCGTGGGAATAGTACCCATACTTTCCGGCTGCGCAAACTATTGCAGCTATTGTTCTGTCAAATATGTCAAGGGAAAGCTGCTATCCTATGATATTGAGGATATTGAGAAGGAGATGGCTTACTGCGTTGACAGCGGATGCAAAGAGATATGGGTGACATCGCAGGATAATGCCGCATATATGCTTGAAAGAGAGAAGATAAGCAAGCTGCCTCAACTAATCAATAAGCTGACTGCAATCGAAGGAAAGTACTTTATCCGGATAGGGATGATGAATCCAGGGCATCTACTGGATATACTCGAGCCCATGGCTGATGCTTTTAAGAGCGATAAGGTGTTTAAGTTTCTGCATGTGCCTGTGCAGTCAGGAAATGATGATATACTAAACCTGATGAAAAGGAATTATAGACTTGCGGATTTTAAGAAGATTGTTGAGGTCTTCAGGAAAAGGGTTCCCAACCTTACGCTCAGCACTGACATCATCGCGGGGTTTCCGACAGAGACTGAACAGCAGTTTAATGATTCCTTGGAGCTTATGAAAGAGATAAAACCCGATGTACTTAATATCTCAAGGTTTCAGCCAAG
>DASRUK010000073.1:0-3439 GCA_035655475.1 Candidatus Nanoarchaeia archaeon | reverse complement strand
GAACTTGGTGCTATAGAGAAAATGAGAGCATCGAGGTGCAGAAGTGCAATGATGCAGGGGCTCTCCTTCCCGAAGGTTTGACCTGTTCACAGAAGGATCAGGTTTGCAATGGCGATCCTGATCTAAACATCCAGACCTGCGCTGAAAATCTATCCGTCTCAACAAGCGCATTACAGTGCCATAACCACAAGAAACAATGCTACTCTGAACTTGCACCTTACTATTACAGCGGTATAATGGGCGGCAATGGAGGATGCTGCGGGGACGACGGCCTTAATGAATGCTGGCTTGACTCAAATGCAAATGCCTGCTGCTATTACAAAAACGCCTCTGCTGTAGCTTACCTTACAGACCCAGATGACTCTATGGGATACTGCCTGCTTCTGGGGTATAACAAAACAAAGGTTTCTGCAGGAGCATGTGACAATGGAGATACCTATTGCTGGGACGAAGTGTCACAGAATTGCTGTGGAGATGAAATGAACGAGACATGGAGCTATTCTACCAGCAGGAAGATAGGAGATGTTCTTGTCAACGAGACATGCTATAACGGCCGCTGGACTCTCATCAGCAAAAAAGAGACAACTTACTTTGACCTTATGTCAAAGATACTGGATATGCTTGGCTAAAATGTCAGAAATTTTCCATTCAATCTATGACTGTTGGCCTAAAGGGAGCCGCAGGCAAGGAAGAAAATTTCTGAGTGTTGGAAATCTTGCATTTCCAACACGCAAAGAAATGCGATTGCATTTCTTGCGCCCAAGAAATTTTCGCATAAATTTCTTAGGCAACCAAAAATTTGCTCTGCAAATTTTTCAGTTCATGCTCAAGAACCGCCATGCTATGAGCCTCACAGCTGCATTCCCTCAGTGTCTATGACTGGCGGTTCTTGACAATGGCAAAAGCAACCATCCAACTTTCTGTAAGGTGGATAGTGATAATCATAATCCTTCTTGCACTGCTTTTTTTGCTCCTTTCTTTTATCCAAAGAACCATGAGGATTTCAATGGCTAGCATAGAGGAGAAGATAGTTGAGGGTGCGCCAAAGCCGGTCGTTGAGATAACTGCTCCTGAGAACATGGCTATTTTTGAAGTAGGGGAGGAGGTTAATTTTGAATCGTATGCTTATTCATATTCGGAGAATGTCAAGATAACTGATTATTACTGGGACTATAACACCGACGGGTATGTAGATAGTAGGCTTAAGGACCCGACAACCATATATTATGAGCCAGGGGACTATAATGTGACTCTTAAGGTCCTTAGCAGTATCGGAGGCCTTGGCACTGACAGCATCATTGTGCGGGTGTTTACAAAGAACAAGAAGAAGATGAACAAATATGATGGAAACCCTGCTTTTTTTATACCTGTGGTCCCAAGCACTGATTCGTCTTTGAACGTGGAGAACTGGAAAGAGATAATCCAGGTAATCCCTTTGACAAGATGGAATGATAAATATGGGGATCACTCATATGAGTACGTAGCTATTGCAAAGGGGGAGGGGAGGGGAGAAATAACAAAAAGTGATGTTGGAGACAAGCTTAGCTCAATGGGAAAAACACATGGAGTTACCTTTGACATGGGCACTATCACCCCTGATGGATATACTGTCAGCAATGAGTATACAAGCGACCTTGCTAACTATTTTTCGTATTGGGAGGAATATGACAGCGTTGTTGTTGTAGATGAGGATAATGCAGCAGGCGCATTGATAGCAGGGCTTTTTGCAGCCTATTACAACTCCCCCATTGTTTTTATCGACAGCAGGCTTATGGGTGCATCGTATGAAGATTATGAGATTAACGGGAAAAGAATTTATGTCATCGACAACATCCCGTCATCCGCATTTGACTATTTCATCACGAAAGGCAATGCGCTCAGCTGGCAGCCATATTCCTCGGATGAGCTAAGAGACCCTTCAAGAAAGATAAACAGGATAGTAGAGCTAAAGTCCAACCTTACCATAAAAGGTTAAGGTATCCTTCTCAGCTGCTTTGCCAGATAATTTTCTTCGCTAAAAATGTGCTTTACTTCCTGCTGGGCAGGCTTTGGCTCTTGAGGCAGGCCGATACTTCCTATCTCTTCTTTCATCTTTAGCTCTATTGTCGACATCTCTTCTTCTGAGAGCTGTCTTGGCTGCCAGTTAAGGTTTAGGCCGTCGCCTTCTTTTCTTGGGATGACACTTACCATGAAATGAGCAACTTTTTGTCCTGCAGGGATACCGTTTGCCACAAAGATGTTTGTGCCCTCTACTTTTAGCGTGTCAAAGATAGCTGAGGAAACCTTGTTTGCGACGTTGAATATCTTTCCTACCAAATTTGCAGGAACTTGTTCCAAGATAGGGAAATGATCTTTTGGTATGATGAATGAATGGCCTGGATTTGCGCCGTTATAGTCCAATACAGCTATGACTTCTTCATCCTCATATATCTTCTTGCTTGGGATCCTTGCCTGCACTATGTCGCAAATCACACATTTATCTGCCACTGAGCACCTTGGCGATATCGTCTAAGTCTACGCCTGAGTTCTTCTTTTTTAATGCTTTTATGCTTTCTTTTTTAGCTTCTTTTGGTATGTCTGCTTGTTCGTCTTCTTGTCGTGATTTTTCTTGCTTTTCCTGGCTTTTTATCCCTACCAGCTTTTGAATATCAACTTTTGGCTTTTCCTGCTTTACTGGCCCAAGCTTTGACTGGAGCTTTTGCCTTACCTGCTCCAGCTCTTTTTCTGGAATCTCTTTTTGGGGAAGCTCAAATTTTATGCCGTCGTTCTCTTTTCTTGGGATGACATGTACCATGAAGTGCTGGGCTTTTTGGCCTGCGGCTATTCCATTCTGGACGATAATATTTGTTCCCTGGACACCTAACGCCCTTAAGGCTGCATTTGAGATGGTTTTTGCAACTGAGAATAAATGCGTGAGGTCTGATTCTGGCACCTGAGGCATAATCGTGTAATGCTCTCTTGGGATAAGAAGAACATGGCCGGGATTTGCAGGATTTATATCCAGGATAGCCAGGCACCTATCATCTTCATAGACCTTCTTTGACTGGACTTTTCCTGAGATGATATGGCAGAAGATACATTGCTTCTTTTGAAACTCTTTTAATTCTTCAGGCGACATGTTTTTTATCTTTTCCTGAAGCTCTTTTACCTGCTCTTCTGACATCTGCTGCTGAGCCATAATCGGTAAAGAGAATTATTTTTTTATATAAAGGTTGTTATTTAAATCAATGAAAGTTTGTAAATCCATTATTAATTTTTTCTCAGTACGGGGAATAGACGCCAGTTGCTATTGATGAGTTTATTGATGGTTCCTCACACCCTTCACAATAGCATCTTGGCTGGGATTCAATGAGGGGTATACCCTAAAGCGTCGCTCTTCTATTTAATATGTCCAAAACAACGTGATAGACAAAGACGATGAACAATCCGATCCCTAGAG
>DASRUK010000072.1:0-7847 GCA_035655475.1 Candidatus Nanoarchaeia archaeon | reverse complement strand
TTTGTCGAGATAAACAAGAAGGCGATTTTGAAAGGGGCCAGTTTGAGATAATATTAAAATCCTCCTCTGCCCATCATTACATACTCAGAGACTGAACAAATGCCCAGGGTTTGATTCAGTAATTCCTCCCAAAGCTCGTTTGGAAGAAACATTGTTCTTGATTCACTCCTGAGCATATCAAAGCCTGTCCTTGCATATTGTGAATTCATCAAACTCTTACTGCAATAAAGTATATTGTGATGTTTTTTTGATTGAATTTAGCAGTAAGGGTAAGGATTTGCTGCTATTAGCATAATTGCACTTTCTAACCGGAGTCAAAATTCCAAAGCCTTGCTTGGACATGAATTGACACAAAGCCTGCACTTTATGCAGTCAGGCTCCCTTACAATATCAACAGAGCCTTTTTTATGGCTGTTAGGGTTTAACTGCATCGGGCAGACTTTGGAGCAAATGCCGCAGTCCGTGCATTTTTTTGAGTCAATCTTTAGCTGATACTTCCCTCTGCCGATTAGGTTACCCATGCTTCCCACAGGGCAAAACCTGCACCAGGTTCTATGCTGGACAAACAGGCCAAGCAGAAGCCCTACTGCACTCGTAACTATCAGAAAGAAAATAAAGAATGCGCCTATGGAAAGGTTTAATGAAATAGTCCCAAAAGCTGCCCCTTGGGCAGAAATCACACCATTTCCTTCCCTTGAATATTGCTATTAACATGCCTGCTGCCATGCAAACCAAAGCGAAGTATCCAAATAGAGGATAAAACAGCCCAGCAATCAAAAGCAAAATAAATAAGATAGATGAAACCAATTGAATCCTTTTTCGTCTATTCATAAATGCATTATTTGTCATCTTCTAGCCAAAGGTTAAAACCCTGTCTGATTCTTCCACTACTTTTAGCAGATCTTTCATTGTTGAGATTGGACAGACATTGCTTCCTTCTTTCTCCCTGGACTTAAGGCATGTTCCGCAAGCCAATATCTGCCCTTTGTTCTTGAGGAATGAATCGGTCTGTTCGGAAATATTATATTTTTCGCTTTTAATATCCTCTATTTCAACACCCTTGTTTAAGAGAAAGATCTTTACGATATGGTTTTCTTTTAATGCGCTATTGCCAAACCTAAACGCATTCCAGACAGTCTCTGGCTCATTTGTTCCCATTATAATTCCAATTTTCAAGCTCAATCACCTGCCTATCTCTTTCTTCATCTCTTCGTATTCCTTTTTTGTGATTTCTCCAGAAGCATACCTTCTTTTCAGTATTGCCAGGGAGTCTTGCTCATTTAGTGGGGGAGTATTTGCCAAGGTAACGATGAGCCAAATGATAAGCCCGAGGAATAGCAGCATGAAAATGAATCCAAAACCCATGCCAAACCCCACCATGCCACCAAAACCCATCATGCCGCCCATTCCCAAACCACCAAGGAAAAACAGGCCAATAATTACTGCAATCGCAATCCATATTAGGGTAATTTTGTCTTTTTCCATAATATCATCCCCTTATTTCTTTTTTCATATCCTCAAACTCTTTTTTGCTTATCTCTCCTTTGGCATATCTTCTCTTTAAGATATCGATTGAAGCCTCTCTTCTTGTGAGCCGATAAATCAGCCAGATTATCAATCCAATGGCTCCAATTAAAATCAGAGAGAATATGCTCCCGAGGCCATAATAAGCGTAGGTTGGATAATTTCCCATCATCCCCCAACCCATCATGCCTATGTTTTGTCCGCAATAAGACCTCCTTGCCAGGTTTATGTGAAACTGCTCTTCAGCTGCCGAACCTTCTACCAACCCCATCATCTCATCCGCTATTTCATGGGCTCTTCCTGGCATCATTTGCTCCATATAATATTCTCCAATCTTTTCTAGCTGTTCGTCAGTTAATTTATCACAGGCTATCCTGGAGTCTATCGATGCCTTAGCATCATTTAGCTCTTCCACGCTGACTGCATTAACTTGACCAAGAATCAAAACAATCATGATTAATAATGCCTTCATTCTTTCACCCCCACAATTCCATAATGGTATGGCTTGAGATCATATCTAACGGGATTACTGAATCCCAAACCAACAGCCCATTCGATGCATTGTTCTGGTTTTGGCCTGATCTCCATTGGCGGGCCTCTTGGTGTTGATGGGTCATAGTTCCAATGGATTATTCCAACTTTTCCACCAGGCCTTAATATCCTATATGCCTCTTTCAGCAGATTTATCGGCTCTTCTAAATGCAAAATATTGAAGAGCATGGCATAATCAACGCTTGCATCTTTAAGCCCAGAACCTTGCGTCAAAAAGTCACGGCGCATTATTGTAATGTTAGCAAGCCTGTTTTCTTCTGCTTTCTTCTTTACTATATCGATCATCTCAGGCTCTATATCTATAGCATATACTCTCCCATTTACTAATCTTGCTGTTGGGATTGTAAATGTCCCATATCCGCATCCAAATTCTGCTATGTCCTTTATCTGACTGGTAACACCTATAGTTTTGAGTATCTCACTGGGATTGAAAAATCCATTCCATGCACTTTCCTGCGGCATCCCGCTTTCTCTAATCTTCATCTTTTGCTCCTAAGGTTAATCGTAAGTTTATGTTCCATCTTCAGTCTTTCGGACAATATTTCCTTGATTATATCAAAAGCATTGATGATTTTAGGGTTTGTAAGCCTGTAGTATATGTTCTTGCCTCTTCTATCTGACAAGACAATGCCTTTTGATTTCATTATCGACAGATGCTGCGAGATATTTGCCTGGCTAAGGGCTGTTTTTTCTATTAGTCCTGTTACAGACATTTCTTTATCCCTCAACAAATTCAGAATTTCCAACCTTGTAGAGTTAGAAAATACCTTGCACGTCTCAGCATGTAACCTGTACAGTGCCTTCATAATTACATATTAAAATATTCTAATGTTTAAATAATTTTCGGGGGTTATCTCACCACCCCCCTATTAACAGATGCCTTCTAGTCCTTTCTCAGCCATTTTATAAATGCGGCCTTTACGAAATTCCACGACAATTGCAGCACAAAGAGAAGATAATATTTGGGCTTACCTTCTCCGAGTTAGCCTGGGCTGCATTGTTCGGTACAAGGTACGATAATCCTTCTTATCTTCAGGTTAAAAGTAGATGGCTATACTAAATTTGCACTTGCGCTTAAAGGCACTTACTCACTGCTCAACTTAACCAGCTTTTCCCATTCAGAATTTATGTTCTCCTGCATCTTATCAACAACCGGCTTGCTTTCTGGCGCAAGAAGATGCTTGAACCTTCCTTGGGTTTTCAAGAATTCAATGATAGGTACTTCTTTTGACGGCTTGTAGTTCAACTTGTACTTGCCGTTCTCCACTTCATAAAGCGGCCAGAACTTTGTGTCGACAGCAAGCTTTGCTATCTCTATCGTCTTTTCTGCTGGATACTGCCAGCCAAGAGTGCAAGGCTGAAGGACGACAAGGACTTTTGGGCCTGTAATGCTGAAGGCTTTTTCTGCTTTTGCAGTAAGATCCATTAAGTTTGAAACGCTTGCCTGAGCTACATAAGGAATGTTATGGGCTACGCATATCTTTGCAAAGTCTTTTCTGAATTCCGCCTTTCCTAATGATTTTTTTCCCGGCGGCGCTGTTGTGGTAGATGCGCCATATGGAGTTGCACTGCTTCTTTGGATCCCTGTGTTCATATATGCTTCATTATCATAGCAAACATAAAGGAAGTCATGGCCTCTTTCGAGCGCTCCTGAAAGGCTTTGAAGGCCAATATCATAGGTTCCGCCATCTCCACCAAAAGCCACAAACTTTATGTCTTCTTTTATCTTGCCCTGCTTTTTTAATGCCCTGTAGGCAGACTCGACCCCTGAAATCGTCGCACCTGCATTTTCAAATGCCGAGTGCACAAAAGGGATATTCCATGAAGAAAATGGATAAATAGTCGAGGTAACTTCAAGGCAGCCTGTTGCTGATGCTGCAACAAGCGGCTTGTCAGTCGATGCAAGGACTGATCTTACTATCATCGGAAATCCACAACCAGCACAACTTCTATGGCCTGGTGTGAATTTGACATTCTGCAATTTTTCGACAAGCTGTTTATAATTCATTTTTATTCCCTTAATCCGATATACGAATAGTCTTTTAGACTGTCATCGAGCAAACCATCAAAGGTTTTTTCGATGTCTTCTATGAATATGTTTCTTCCCCCAAGGCCAAAAACACAGCTCTTTAGGCTGCCATTATACTTGACATCAAACAGTGCATTTTTTATCTCGCTGTATAGAGGGGCGTTTGCTCCAAAGCTTACTGCCCTGTCAAGGACAGCAATGTTGGGGATGTTTTTTAGGGCTTCTCCAACCTCTTTATAGGGGAAAGGCCTGAAAAGCCTTAACTTTAGCAAGCCCACTTTTTTTCCTTTTGCCCTTAGAGCATCGATAGCTGCTTTTGTCGTTCCTGCAGTAGAACTCATGACAACAATTGCTGCTTCTGCATCCTTTAAATTGTATCCATCAAAAAAAGGATATTTTCTACCTGTAATCTTGCTTAGCTCCTCTCCTATATCAAGGAATTCTTTCTTTGACTCTTCCATCGCTGTTATCTGCTGGCTTCTTGTCTCAAAATAATAATCAGGCAATTGCAATGGGCCATGAGTCACGGGCTTTTTTATGTCAAGCAGCCCGAATGGATAATCATGTTTTCCAACAAATGACTTCATCTTGGCATCGTCCTGTATCTCGACGTTCTCTACGCCATGGGATGTGATAAAGCCATCCTGGCAGACCATAGCTGGCTGGAATGTTTTTTCTGCGAGCCTCATTGCGATAAAGGTATGATCATATGCTTCCTGGGCGTTTTCGCTGTATATCTGGACCCATCCTGCATCCCTGCAGCCCATACCATCTGAATGATCGCAGTGAATATTAATCGGAGCTGATAGTGCCCTGTTTACCAAGTGCATGACGATCGGAAGGCGCAGACCTGATGCAATACCCAGCATCTCCCACATAAGCGCAAGACCTGCGCTTGATGTTGCAGTCATAACACGTGCTCCTGCTGCAGATGCACCTATCGCACATGACATAGCTGAATGCTCTGATTCTACCCTGACCATCTCACTGTCCACAAGGCCGTTTGCAACAAAACCTGCATAATCCTGCATTATCGCAGTCTGAGGAGTGATAGGATAAGCTGGAACAACATCAGGATTAATCTGCCGCATAGCCTCGGCTGCTGCATCTGTCCCTGTCATAGCCTGAGGCTTAATCTTTGATATCATCAAGTTTTTCGTCTGTTGAGCTTTCATCTTAATAAAAAATCCTCCTCTAGGGGTATTTTTTAAGCATCAAACTGAGCATCTCAGTTTGATCAATCCAGGAATTTTGCTTCCTCTTGCATCTTTATTGCTTTTGTCGGGCAAACATTTGCGCAGATACCGCAGCCTTTACAATATTCCAGGTCAATATCACTGCGCTTACCATCTTTTACATGGATACAGTTCTCAGGGCAAAATGCGACGCAAAACATGCAGCTTGAGCATTTTGTTTCTTCGACTATCGGCCTGAAACTCTTCCAGTCTCCTGTCTTGAAGTTTCTTGAAGAGCCTGCTTCATCAATCAAGCCTCCAATCGGAAGCTGTTTGTTTGTTTTCATGTTGATTGTTAGTGGCTGCCTGTTGGTCTTATTTATTTTACCTGGGCATAAGCAAGATCAACGCCCCTTATGGTCGCGTTTGTCTTTTCTTCGCCAAGTTTTTTTTGGAATTTACTTTTAATACAATTTTTGATGGCATCTATCTTTATGAAAGGTGAAAGCTTAATCAAAGCTCCAAGCATAGGCGTATTTGGAAGGTTTTTTCCTACTGTGTCGATCGAAATCTTGGTTGCATCGACTGTGTATATCTTTCCTTTGAAAGCTATCTTTTTCTTTATCTCTTCTGCTGACCTTGGGGTATTGATAATCAGTATAGAGCTTTCGTTTAGGCCGTCTGTTATGTCAGGCAGCTTGAGGAGTGTAGGGTCTATGACCATGACGATATCGGGACTTACGACAGGTGAATATACAGTGATAGGATTGTCTGAGATCCGTGCATATGCTTTCATCGGCGCTCCTGCCCTTTCTGGGCCATATTCCGGGAAAGCCTGGATAAATTTATCCTCGCCAAGAGCTGACTCAGCTATGAACTGAGAAGCTGTCTTTGCACCTTGACCGCCCCTGCCATGTATCCTTATCTCCAGCATACTTTTCATGTGAGAATAAGAGCAGACAGCTAATATAAAAAACTTGGGGTTTTTGCCAGGATTTGGCGGATGCCTGCAAACAAATGGTTGTTTTTACGCATTATTTGTTAAGCTTTAAATAAGAAAGAACCTATCATATAATAATGCAACCTGAAATAGGATTTTCGACACTATCCAAAAGCACTGCCTTAAAGGATATAATGTTTGCAGCAAAGCATAAGTTTGCATGGCTGGAGATAGACCTGGACACCAATACGAACCTAAAGGCAGAGACTGTCCGGAAGATTAGACAGACAGCCAAAGACAAGGGTATAAGGCTTATAGTCCATACACCTTATTTTCTTCCTACAAGCAGCTTGCTTACCGAAGTCAGGGAAGCTGTCTTTAGATATATTGAAAAGTCATGCATCCTTGCAAATAAACTTGGCGCAGACAGGCTTACCATCCATCCAGGCTATCGGGAGATATCTTCTATCACCTTCCAATCGCTTGCAAGCAACCTTAAGGTGATCGCAAGCATAGGCAAGAAGTATGAAGTCAGTATATGTTTGGAGAATTTCCCCAAATCGGAAACTCTCCTTTGCTACGCGGCGCAAGATATGATAAAGATGCTTAAATCGGTAAAGGGATTAAATGCCACACTTGATGTCGGCCATGCCAATACCACCAATATAAAGGCGCATGATTATCTTAGAGGTATCAAAGATTTTATCATGGACATGCATCTGCACGACAACTATGGAAAGCATGATGAGCATAATCCTCTTGGGAAGGGCAATGTAGATTTTCAAAAGCTGTTTTCTATGTGCAAGAAAGTAGGGTATAAAGGGCCATTTACCCTGGAAGTTCTTTCATATAAAGCAGTCCTTGCTGGCAGGAAGAGGATCCTAGAGCTTTTGGCTTAAGGTATAACCTTGTATTTTGTGCTGGCAAGGAACCATTCGAGGATAAGGAAGATAAGGCCAAAAACAAGGAATATCCAAGACAAGTCAAAGCTTACATCACTTTTCTTCAATCTCGCAATCAATCTAAAATTTTCATCTAATGAAGAACCCGCTTCTGCAAAAAAATATTTGCCGCCTGTCTGTTCTGCAATCTGGCTAATACTCTCGGTGCCAAGCTTTG
This sequence comes from Candidatus Nanoarchaeia archaeon, assembly GCA_035655475.1. GTDB lineage: Archaea > Nanobdellota > Nanobdellia > Woesearchaeales > JACPBV01 > DASRUK01. The sequence goes on along the minus strand of DASRUK010000072.1, from coordinate 508 downwards.
AGACAAACTTGTTGCCAACTGCTCCGCCCTCTTTTGTCGCTATGCCTATCGCATAAACAGCAACACCTTTGCTCTTCAGATATTCAATGGCATATGGAACATCTGTGCCAAAATTAGACTGGCCATCTGTAAGCAATATAACTGACTTGTTGCCTCCTTGCTCCAGCATATTGGCAGATTTTATCAGGGCATCGCCGATGTTTGTCCCTCCTGTCATCGAGACCTTAATTGCCCCTATAGCCTGGCTAAGCTGCCTACGGTCTTTTGTAGGGTGTAGGCCTGACTTTACATCCTCGGCAAAGGAAACTATGCCTATCTTTGTGTTTTTTGGCACCATGTTGATGAAGGATAATGCTGCACTTTTTGCAGACTCAAGCCGGTCAGGGCTAAAATCGCGGGCAAGCATAGAGGACGAGGAATCTATTGCAATAAGTAAGTATTCAGTCATATATAAACTAACTTCTTAGGACTATATGTTCCATCACCGAAATCTTTATTTAGTTATAGT
>DASRUK010000071.1:0-4734 GCA_035655475.1 Candidatus Nanoarchaeia archaeon | reverse complement strand
GCATAAGAAATGAAAATGGCAGAAGGTTTATTGGAAATGTGATGTCGGCAATGGAAACATGGAATCAGCAAGGGAAAAATGTCTATGAAAATCTGATTTCATTTGCTAGCTGACTGAATACTTACTAGTTTTGCAAAAGTTTAAATATTTAGGTCTAGGTTGTAAAAGAAATGGGCTACTCGGTTGACTTGTCGGCAAAGATAAAAACCTACTACAAGTTTCCAAAACCAGAGCTTTATGGGTTTATCGCTGTCATCGCAATCTTATCATTCATCATCTCTTTTTCTGAATGGGGCAAAGATGAGTTTAACTTTGCAATTGGGATATTCAATTGGTTCAACAGCGCGCTAATAGTCACGTTTGTTCTTCTCATACATAATTTCGTCCAAAGGGTAGCGGGATGGAACAAGGGATATAATGTCGAGTATAAAGCGTGGCTTACAGGGCTTTTTATCGGAGTGATAGCTGTGTTTCTTACAAGAGGAAGGATATGGGTACTCCTACCTGGAGGGATAATGATACATCATCTTACAGGGCATAGACTTGGCCACTTTAGGTATGGGCTGAACTATTTCCAGCACGGGATGATATCAGTCGCAGGGCCTATCAGCCTCATATCTCTTGCGATTGTGTTTAAGGCCTTAAACGAGGCATTGTCAAATTCTCTTATCAGCAAGATGGTAACTTTCTGTGTAGTACTGGCAATATATGAAATCCTTCCGATACCTCCGCTTGATGGAAGCAAGCTTTTCTTTGGAAGCAGGATGGCTTATGTGTTCTTTCTTTCAACGATAATAATTGCAGGCATACTCATCTTAGCTGATGCTAATCCGCTTATGACCATCATAGGCTCATTAATCGTGGGATTGATCTTATGGCTGCTCTATTATATATTCTTTGAGAGAAAAGTCTGGGGAGGTCCTTGGGCAAAATGAAAATGAACGCTTTCAACTGGGTGGAGATAGTACTTCTTTTCGTGCTCGCACTAGGATTTCTTTTATCGGTGCTTGCACCTTCTGCTGCCCTTAGCTATGCCACAATATTTGCCGCAGGAATGATATCTGGCAGAGTAATCTATTCAAGAAAAAAGAGCATGGTGTTTCCTTATGTGATAATAGTCGCAGGTTTTTTACTTGGCTATCTCATCGGTGCCAGGTATGGAGACTATAGGATAATTGCGCTTCTATATATCATCGGCGCCTCATTTAGCTATTATATCCATGAAAAGGGGTTAATCTCAGGACACCGCAACTGGCCATGAAAGAGATAGCACCTAAGGTATGGAAGCTGAATGTAGACAGCAATGTCTATTTTCTGGATTTTAAGGAAAAGATTGTGATAGATACAGGACCTAGAGCTTATGCAAGTGTTGTCAAAGAGGAATTAAGCAAGAAAATAAGCCTGGATAAGATAGAGAAAGTCATCTTTACCCATCTCCATTTTGACCATAGCGGTAATTTTAACCTTTTTTCTAACGCAAGATTTTATGCGTCGGCTGTCGAGATTGCACTTTTTAATGAAAATAAGATGAATGCGATACTTGATCCCTTGCTTGCCAAGAAATTTGACATAAAGCTTGAAGCGCTTGAGAATTTCCCAGGGCTTGAAGTCATTTCCACCCCCGGACATACAAAAGGCTCTGTGTGCATCTATTATCCTAAAGAGAAAGTGCTGTTTTCAGGGGATACTTTGTTTTTCAACGGTTTTGGAAGGATCGATTTTCCTTTTTCTGACCCTGGCAAGATGGAAGAGAGCCTTGAGATAATAGGAAAGATAGGATATAAGATACTAGCACCGGGCCATGATTACTAGAAAGGCTTAAAACTCGACAGTGATTCTGACATAAAAAGGGGTTCTGAGGCAGTTTAGTTGATACTTAATAAATTACGGATAGAGGACCTTGTGGAATTGACAGGCTCTGTTGTGGATGCAAGGAGCGAATATCAAGATATGCAAAATTTTTGGGGGGCAACCTTGGACGTTAATACCCCTCACAGGTTATTCTGCAGGATGTTTAACCCGATAGTATTTCCTCTTGGAAATAATGCCTTAGAGTCTTATAGACGATTGATAGTGGAACTGGCCGAGGATCCGATGATATCCGGCGTAAGTGTTTATAATAATGGGCCATGGAGAAGGCTAGTTAAAAATGGGGGGTATTATGAAATTATTGAAAGACAACGCCTTATCGGAGAGATTATGAAGGTTTCTGATTTAGAAAACGACAATAAGGTTAGAGTGATGGCAGCTATAGCTGCAAACGATAGATATCACTATAAGTATCTAGAAGCTGTGGTAGGACCTAAAGACCATCCCAATCTCAACACCACACTCAGTTTTACCGAATATACTAAAGGCCAAAAAGCGATTGTTGTAGGGTATGAGTTGATGTTCCCAGCTTCAAAAGCAGGCTTATTTCGTGCCCATACTTCCTGGACAAACTACAGACTAGCATACTGCCTATGGGTACCAGATGGCTATAAGGATTTGCCAACCCCTGCCTCCCAAAGGAAGAAGATAGTTATTTAAACAAAGATTCTTTACTTTTCTCTTAATGATAAAAGACTTTACTCCAAGAATCTATCAGGAGACTATATTTAATACATGCACTACAAAAAATACGCTTGTCGTCCTTCCGACAGGCCTTGGGAAGACCAATATCTTTCTTATGCTTGCGGCCCATAGGCTGACACTTTATCCACTCAGCAAGATCCTTTTCATCGGGCCTACAAAACCACTTATCGACCAGTATTTGCTAGTCTTCAAAAAGCATTTCGATATTGCTGAAGAAAAGATGGCAGTATTCACAGGCAATGTAAAGCCAGAAAAGAGGGCTGAGCTTTGGAAGAGCGCAACAATCATCTTTTCAACTCCTCAAGGCCTTGAGAATGATGTTATTTCTGGAAGGATCAATCTTGAAGATGTTTCCTTGCTTGGGGTTGATGAGGCACACAGAGCTGTCGGGGACTATGCTTATGTCTGGCTTGCCAGCCAATATATGAAAAAGGCAAAGTATCCAAGAATAATCGGGCTTACTGCTTCACCCGGCTCTGAGCTTGGGAAGATAGAAGAGGTCTGCAAAAATCTGAGCATAGAGAAGATTGAAGCAAGGACTGATGAGGATGCTGATGTTGCGCCATACATCCAGGAGATAGATGTCACCTGGGTAAAAGTTAATCTGCCGCCAATATTCAAGGAAGTGCTCAGGTATTTTGAGCTATTTTTGAAGGAAAGACTTGAGAAGCTCAAGGAATGGGGGGTCCTTCAAAGAAATGATATCCAGTTGAAATATATAAGCAGGACTGAGCTGCTTGCCCTACAGGGTGAGCTTAGAGGAAGAGCTGCCTCAGGCGAGCGTGATTTTGTCGTATGGAACGCTATCTCTGTTCTTGCAGAAATAATGAAAGTGCAGCATGCAGTCGAACTGCTTGAAACCCAAGGAGTCACCGCCCTGCACAAGTACCTTGAAAAATTGCAGAGCGAGGGAGCAAGCGGCAAGACAAAGGCTATCAAGAGCGTTGTGGGTGATATCAACTTTAGAAGCGCACTTATCAAAACCGAGAAGCTGTTTTCTGAGAATATCCAGCATCCAAAACTTATCGAGCTGCAAAAGATAATCCAAAAGGAAATCTCAGAGCATACTGATTCAAAGGTCATCGTATTCAACCAATACAGGGATAATGCGCTGGATATTGTCGGGGTGCTAAACCATCTTAATGGGGTGAGGGCGCAACTTTTTGTCGGGCAGACCAAGAAGAAAGATACAGGACTTAGCCAGAAAGAGCAAAAAGAAATCCTTGACAAATTCAGGGCTTCTGAGTTCAATGTTCTTGTGGCTACGTCTGTGGGTGAAGAAGGGCTTGATGTTCCGCAAGTAAACCTCGTCGTTTTCTATGAGCCCATACCTTCTGCAATACGGACAATACAGAGAAGAGGAAGGACTGGAAGGCATGAATCAGGCAAAGTAATAGTCTTAATGGCTCTTGAAACAAGAGATGTAGGATACAAGTGGTCTGCACATCACAAGGAAAAAAGGATGTATAGGACGCTTGATAAATTAAAGAACCGGGTATTTGCCAAAGCGACTCCGGGCCTTGAGAAATATACTGCTCCCCTGGCAAAAGTAAAAATTATAGCTGATTTTCGGGAAAAAGGCTCTCCTGTGATAAAAGAGCTTATCGAGCTTGGGGCAAATATGCAGATAGATAAGTGCGAAAGCGCAGACTTTCTCCTCAGTTCACGAGTAGGGGTAGAATTCAAGACTGCAGAAGATTTTGTAAACTCTATCATCGACGGCAGGCTGCTTGTCCAGATAAAAAATATGAAAAATAATTTTGAAAGGCCGCTTGTATTAATCGAGGGAGACCAGGATATCTATTCTGTGAGAAATGTGCATCCGAATGCTATACGGGGGGTATTATCCACTATCGCCATAAGCTACGGCATCCCAGTATTATTTACGAGAAACAGCAAAGAAAGCGCAGGACTTCTGTTTATCATCGCAAAAAGAGAGCAAGATGAGTCAGGAAGCGATTTTTCAATGCATGCTTTGAAAAAGGATATGAGCGTCCATGAATGGCAGGAATATATCATCAGCGCACTGCCAGGTGTTGGACCAGGACTTGCAAAGCCACTTCTTCGTGAATTCAGGTCGCTAAAAAATGTCATAAATGCCGATGTGGACAGCCTGCAAAAGGTCGAGAAGATAGGGCCAATAAAAGCGAAAAAGATCAA
>DASRUK010000070.1:0-8272 GCA_035655475.1 Candidatus Nanoarchaeia archaeon | reverse complement strand
GCAAGGAAAGCAGGGTATGCTACTTAATATGGCAACCGCATATTCAGAGAGAGGCAGGGTAGATCCTGATGATCTGGCTGGGAAGCGAGGGAAGGCAAGAATAGTTTCAGCAATAGTCAGAGAGGACGAAGGAAGACTTTATCTAAGGCTTGAAGAGACCCTGCCATTGACAGTGGAATGGAAAGGTTATCATCCAAGCATCAGAGGCAGAAGCAAGGCAAGTTTTGTCATCTCTAAGCCAGAAGTTTATCGTGAGCTGCTTCAAGAGTTAGGTATAACCTATAATCCCTCCAGAGACAACGGCAGGAACCTTGCAGAGCTGCAGGGAAAGGAAGTGATGACCTATAAACAAAATGGACAGAATGTAGCCGCTGTGCAACCGTTCAGCCCCAATTTTACAAAAAGCAGGGATATACAGCATCTGAATAAGGGACTGTATGGGTATTCCACGATAGATCTTGGAGATGGAATCATACACAACGATGTGGTAACAAGAGAGGAACTGATGAAATTATGCCCTGGAGATTATGGCGCTGCCTTAATTAAAATAGCAGGTCCTCAGTATGACGCAGATAGGGGCGAACTTAACCTTGATCTTAGAAGTCGTCTAGGGGATTCAGACTATAGTTTTATGTTTACCAATGAAGAGGCTATAGGGCATTTTCTTAAGGCAAGCGAGGTTTCTAAAGCAGAAGCACTTACAGGCAGAAAGATGGTAGGACTTATCGCTCCTTTAGACAACCTTGAATGGATTATCGCCTCACCAAGGGATGCTATTCTAGATGATGTGCTGTTGACAAGACTTGAAATGAGGAAGCCGACTTGTTAAGCTGCCCTTTGCTTGACATAAGTTAAGTCGCTTGCACCGGTGGTGACAAAACAGACCTTCTGTCCTGGTCCGACAATAAAAGGAAATTCCTTTAGATTTGGGCCATCCTTTTGCCATTCATATGCAAATGTTTTCAATGAAATACCCTCATCTGTAAAGGGATAATTATAAGATGCGGCATATTTATCCGTTGATGCACAAAGGGTTACCATCCCTGTATCACTTATATGCATATTGTCAAGGCCTGCAACTTTGCACTTTATTTGCTTGGCAATTTCACTTGCATGTTTGAAATCTTCTTTTTCAGCAATGATAACCCTAAGGTCATAACGAGGCTCAAAAGCATATCCACTAATTACCTGTTGTTTGTCTGAATTCAAAATTAGCTTGCCCTCTTTATCCATGAATCGCCCATCTCCTAATCGGTTACCTGGCTGTATGCTTCCAAAGTATCTTTCCAAGGCGGCAGAATTGTCTGGTGAAGTAACAATAACATAAGAGGGCCCAACCTTGTCTTCGCCGATGTATGTTGGACCCAGCTTTTCGATCATCCCTTTGATCCTTGTAAATGTCCCTCCTGATGCAATTATAACGTCCATCTTTTTCATCTGATCAAATACCTCTCCTTTGTAGTGATAAGCTTCTGAAGCTCTTATAAACTCATCAGGATTGGTAACATCTTTGCATCTCAACGTTACCTTGAGCTGCCCTTTGATAAACTTCCTAAGCCTGCCTGCATCTTTAGAGTGATAAAAGTTATTGAGATAGTCATCATCTTTAGCTCCCTGACCTGTCAAACAGGAGTTGAATATCTGTTCCAGCCTTTGTGAAGTATAATGTTCCCTATCCATGTCTAGATGGACAGAGACTAATCTCTTTCTGCCGGCAAGCCTTTGCACGCTGACATAAGGGGCTACCCTTCCGTCAGCATCCTTTTTATCAGACCTTGTGAATTCAACCACAACCATACCGCGATAAAAAGAGGCCGCTGTATGCAATGCGTCAATATAGCTGCCTAACGAGCTTTTCCTTTTATCCCTAACTGGATTTAGCTCAAGCATTACATTGATGCCTTCTTTATGGCAATAATCTGCCACTGCAAAAGCAAGCTCATCTTTGGGGCCATGGGTAAGATTATTACCATAATGCATCAAAAAGATCTCCATGCCCCTCTTAGTGAACTTGTCTACTGGAGGAATCCCTATTTGAGTTTTGGGCAGTCCAACTACTTTAGGGTCTATTCTTTTCAAAACATCATCCAAGCTCTCAGCCGCAGCTGTTTTCAAGGTATTTACCCACCAGCTGAGGTATAACTTTTGCCTCTGCTTTTCTCAGGTTCTCCTGGAAGGTCCTTCTTTTCATACCTACCATCGCTGCGACCTCATCAAGGGAGACCTTTCTTGGCCATTCATAGAAATTGTGCGAGATAGCGATCTGAAGTGCTTTTGACTGCTTGTCTGTAAGGTTAAGCTTGTTTGGCTCTTTGCTGACCCTGCCGATCTCAAAGATCTTAACCTCTCCTATCTCATCAAGATGAGATATTAGCTTGACGACGTTGTCTGGATCTTCGGTGATTATCTCATATATCTCAAAGCCATCCTTTTGCGCCACAGGAGATGTATACAGGCAGTTATTTTTTAGCACAGTAGTATAGCTTGAACTTTTGTTTATCCATTCTGTCTTAAGAAGAGCATGGTCTTCATACATACTGATAACCTTTTTTACCTTGAGCATCTTATACTTATCCAGTGACTTCAAAAAATTATCAAACTCTGACCTGTCCCTGAACTTGACATCCCATGCTGCTGAGAGCCTTACACCGTCTTTTGTCTTCTCGACACCTATCGGCCCTTTTTCCTCCATCACTATGTTGGGGTATTCAAGAGTGCATAAGCTGCCCCAGCAGCCTTTATGCCTTACGCCTATAATCGCTTTTCTTTGTTTCATAATTACATGGTAGTGACATAGGTCATATATAAATCTTATGAATTTTTAGCTACTGACGGGTGGCAATATCGTGCGCCAACGATCAACACGCTGCCGATTGGCGGATCTGCTTATCACCAAGTCAAGGACAAAATAGGCTAATCCCCAGGATGGCTTACCTGTTGAAACATCCTTATGTATGTACCGTGATCTAATTTTTCTGGCATTGCCAGACACAGGTGCCCATCGGGGAAAGTAATCCGGTTGATATTTGACCTGCCAACTGAATATAATCCTAATCCTCTACGAAAATAGTAAACGGGAAACCCTTCCACTCTAGTAAGGATGTCTATATCTTGTATGCCGCAGGTTTTATCAGCAAAATCAATAACCGCTGCACTGATCTGCCCCCCAGTGCCTCCTCCTCTTGGCGAATATCCTGCAAATATTCTCCACATATGCTCATCATCCCAGGGCCTGCCGTTTTCACAAACTCCAGCTGCATTGTCTTGGGCCTCAATAACTTTGTATACCTGACCGTTTGGACAGGTCGTATAGTAAACTGCCAACATTATATCTGGTTTGCACAAAGGAAAAGAGTTATTGACTGCATTTGTTACAAATTGAACTGCACTTAGATACCATCCATAGGTTAGGGTTGTTGTTTCTGGGGCTCTGGAAATGTCGACAGTTAGACGATCATAGTCGGAGACAACTTCAAAAAGTGATTTAAAGCGTTTGATGGGGATTGTTCCATCTAATTCTTTTTCCTTTCCGTTGCTGGCAAAATATAACATATTGCTAAATCCAATCTCGAGATGGTTTAGGTGAGAAACAAATTGGTTCAGTGAACCTAAAGATTTATCGTCAACATTTCGCACGTGACGGGCTAAATAGTTCATCCAGATGGCTGCCTGTGTTTCTGCAAAATCGTGATAGTAAGTCATTCCTGCTATTGCAAGACCCCGATTGCTGCCTATTATAGCTTGAAATTCAGGATGTAGGCCGACCAAGCGGCGATGAATTTCCTGAAATCTTGAATCCCTTAAAGAGGCTGAGATATCCTTTAGGCGCACTTGTGCTGCGGTTGCATCATCAATAGGGAACCTGAGGTGCCCTGTTTGCGGCATATATACCCCAAAGAAAAAATCCCTCAAGTCAGTGATTAGATCTTCTAATTGCCCCATTACCTATGTTCACAAGGTGAAACGACCTATGGAGAGCATATAAAAAATATCTCTAAATTAAATTATCATTAAGATGATTCAGCCATTTATTTCTGGAAAAATGTCAGCAACCAAAGTAATCCAGCAAAAAAGATGATTATAGAAATTTAGCCAGCTTCCTAAAGTCCAATGTAGAGAAATAATCATCAGGCGTTTCAGCCCTTCTGATCTCAACGACAAAACCATCTTCTCTTAGCAGCAATTCAGCGCTCCTTAGCTTACCATTGTAGTTAAATCCCATCGCATGGCCATGAGCTCCTGTGTTGTGGATGATGAGAATATCACCTACCTCAATCATTGGCATCTTTCTTTGTATTGCAAACTTATCGTTATTTTCACAAAGGCTGCCGACTACATCATAGGCCATGTTTAGTGGTGCTGATTCCTTCCCCAGCACAGTGATATGATGGTATGCTCCATACATCGCTGGCCTCATCAGGTTTGCCATGCATGCGTCTACGCCCACATAATCTCTGTATTTATGCATAACATGCCTTACCTTTGTTACCAAGTAACCGTATGGACCAGTGACCACCCTGCCGCATTCCATGAATATCTTTGGCACAAGGTTGTTCTTAGTCATCTTTTCATCATAAGCCTTCTTTATGCCTTTGGCTATCTTTTCATAGGATACTGCCTTATCGGTCGGCTTGTAAGGCGTTCCTATCCCGCCGCCAAGGTTTAGGAATTCAAGCTTTATGCCAAGCTTGTTGTTTATTTCTATGGCCAGGTCAAAGAGCATGTTAGCGGTTTCTATAAAGTAATCTTCATTGAGCTCATTGGATATGACCATAGTATGAAGCCCAAATCTCTTTACTCCCTTATCTTGCATTATCTTGTAGGCTTCAAACAATTGCTCCTTTGTGAGGCCGTACTTTGCCTCCTCTGGCTTTCCGATTATTTCGTTGCCTTTCCTTGAATTACATGGATTATATCTAAAGCAAACCAGTGAGGGTATTCCAGCCGCCTCCTCAAGAACAGGGAGGTGGGTGATATCGTCGAGATTGATTATCGCTCCAAGCTCCTTTGCCTTTATGAATTCGTCTGCAGGGGTATCATTAGAGGTGAACATTATGTTTTCTCCTGTAATTCCTGCCTTATTTGCAAGGATGAGCTCAGGCAAACTGCTGCAGTCTGCTCCAAACCCTTGTTCCTTTAGGATTTTTAAGATAAATGGATTAGGCAGAGCCTTGACTGCAAAATACTCCTTGAATCCGTTAAGTACACCAAATGCCTTCTTTAGCTTCTTTGCATTATCTATTATCCCTTTCTCATCATAGATATGGAAAGGAGTCTTATAACTCTCCAGAACTTCCATTATCTTCTTCTTTGCAAACGGTAGTTTGTAGTCCATATTTATCTCTTACTGCTTTGATGCTTGGGAGCCTTTCATTCCCCAGTTAGCCTTATCAACCTCATTGATGATGATTGTTATCGATTCTTTTGGCACACCTATCTTCTCAAACACTGCAGTTATACCTCTTATTATCTCAGCTTTCTGTTCGTCTGTCCTTCCTTTCCACATGTCTATTTTTATCACTGGCATATCAATCCCTCTCTAAAGGTATTATTTAAACAATTCCACCAATTTTTATATCTTTTGGTCAGGGGCATCTGCTGACTTAGAAACCGCTGTTTCTAAGTTCCTAGAAATCCTCTGGATTTCTATGATGCTCAAAAACAACCCTTATTGGTTGAATTCTGAGCGTCAAAACCACTTGCTGTTCGAAGATAACCTAGACACGCACCCATATTGTAATGGGTGGTTCTTGACAGATTTAGATTATCTTCATCTGCTTTAGTACAGCCTTAAGCTTCTCCCTGTTTTGCGGCTCTAGCTCGCACATGGGAAGCCTATAGACTTCCTTACACATGCCTTTGAGTGCAAGCCCGCACTTTATGGGAATGGGGTTTGTCTCGATAAATTCTGCTTCGTAAAGTGGAGCAAGAGCTTTGTTAAGCTTTTCTGCTGTCGCAAAGTCTCCCTTTAATGCTGCACTCACCATATCAACAATCCTATCAGGTACCAGATTAGATGCGACAGATATCACGCCATCTCCTCCTGCCCTTATCAGTTCAAGCGTCATGTTGTCATCGCCGCTCAAGATAGAAAACCCCTTTGGCCTCTGGGCTATAACTTCCTTTATCTGTCTCAAGTCGCCTGATGCTTCCTTTACTGAGATAACATTTTTACAGTCCTTTGCGATCCTCATCAATGTAGCTGTCTCTACATTAACCCCTGTTCTTCCCTTTATGTTGTAGACTATGCATGGAAACTTGACTGAGTCAGCGATAGCTTTAAAGTGCCTATAGAGACCTTCCTGTGTCGGCTTGTTATAATAAGGATTGACAAGGAGGCAGGCATCTGCGCCAGCGTCTTCAGCGTGCTTGGTAAGCCTTATCGCTTCTGTGGTTGAGTTTGAGCCTGTGCCTGCAATGACTGGCACTCTCTTGTTTACATGCTGAACAGTAAGTTCGATGACCCTATCGTGCTCCTGATGGCTTAATGTCGGACTCTCACCAGTTGTTCCACATGGAACTATTCCTGAGACTCCGCTCTTTATGTTAAAGTCTATCAACTTCTTTAAGCATGCTTCATCCACACTGCCATCTTCCCTAAACGGGGTAATTATCGCTGTATAAACGCCTCTAAACATTTAACCACCTCGTCCTAAAAGCTCTTTGATAAAATCGTCCACTATATAAAACCCCTTCTTGTCGAGGGTCCATTGGGCTGCAAGGACTGCACCAAGGGCATATCCTCCCCTGTGCCTTGCTGAGTGCTCTATTGTTATCGTGTCTGCCTCTGAGTCAAAGCCTATTGTATGCTTGAAATTTACAGGGCCTCCCCTGCAGCTTGAGAAGTGGATCTCACTATCTGCCCTCTTTCTATCCAGCATTTCATAGACTACCTTGTTCTTCCGCTCTATGTTTCTTGTAAGTATTTCGGCTAGAGACTTTGCTGTGCCTGACGGCGAGTCAGCCTTCCTATAGTGATGCAGCTCATGGCCCCATATATCATAGTCTGGCAAGTTATTGAAGAGCTTTGCTGCCTCTTTAATTATCCTGAAGTACGCATGGACGCCCACTGAAAAATTTGATCCATAGATGAATCCAACTTTTGAGGATTGGACCAGCTTTTTTACCTCTGGCAGCTGGGTATACCAACCGGTTGTTCCCACTACCATATTTGTCTTTAATCGGCAAACCTTTCTGATATTTTCTACTGCAACTGAAGGACTGGTAAAGTCTATTGCTACGTCTACTTCCTTTAGGGATTCCTTACTAATCTCCTTGTGGGTCGCTTCTTTTGCTACTGGATCTATAATACTCTTTACACCTATGCCTTTAGCTAGTGCGATGCGCTCTATCTCTCTTCCCATCCCGCCATATCCTATTATGGAAATATTCATCTGATCACCTTAGAAACCGCAAAATTTATAAGCTATTTAAACTTTCTGTTATCATTATAACAATTTGTAACATGGTAACTGTATCACATCTTGTGGGAAAAATTGTAAGCTCAAGGCCAATCTTGAACGATGCCATTGAGCAGGGCATAATCAGCTATGGAAATCTTGCTGAGCAGCTTGTCCCTGAGATAGAGCAGGAGCTTGGCAAGAAGATAAGGCATTCTGCTGTGGTCATGGCTCTTCGCAGGTATGCTGAGGGCATACAGAAAAGACAGATACCTAAGTTTGACTATAACTCTGAGATAATAATGAAGACGAATCTTTGTGATATTTCGGTACGAAAGTCGCCTTCACTCTTTTCCAAACTTAAGCAGATATACTTGATAGTGAATTATGAGAAGGGGGACGCACTTAATGTGATACATGGCAACTATGAGGTAAGCATAGTCTCAAACATGAGGTATCTTGAGCAGATAAAAAAAGAGCTTGCAGGCGAGAAGATACTAAATATTGAAAAGGACCTGGTATCATTATCTTTGAATTTTTCAGGCGACTTTTTGCATACACCCGGGATAATCTCCACAGCTGCTCGTAAGCTTAATTGGGAAAATGTCAATATATTTGAGCTGGTATCTACGCTGACTGAACTGACGTTTATTGTTTCTAAGAAGGATTCTGCCAAGGGGTATGCGGCGCTGCAGAGACTGGTTGTGGAATAAGGCGTGCTAGGCTTAAATTGGAGTATGACTACTAAGATGACTGATAAAAATTCATAAAGATATCTTCCCAATCCCATATTTTTGAAGTTATCCCTTCAATCATACAAGGAGTTTTGTGCTCCTTGTAAGGTTCAATGAAATTATTGTATGCTTGAAAGA
>DASRUK010000069.1:0-2391 GCA_035655475.1 Candidatus Nanoarchaeia archaeon | reverse complement strand
AAACGTCAAATACTGGACTAAACTTTGAATGCAGGAGAAAGAAGGTCATCTGAAAGCCGTGTGAGGGAAAACTTCACGCACGGTTTGATGAGGAGGAGATGGCGAAATCAATTTGAGGAAACCATCTCTTTACTCTACTTTCTGAAACAAGCAACACTTAATTCAGATAAGAAATATAACCTGCAAGATATTCCACCTGCCGACGCAAAACCGAAAGTAATATTCAAGCCTTACTGCCAAAGCCAGGAATTCTTGCTCCCAAAAAGCCTAAATGACTTTATCTCCCCAGGCCATATAGCACGGCTGCTAAGTGATATAATCGACCGAATGGACATAAAATTCATCGTCGACACATACAAGGGCGGCGGTACAAGTGCATATGAGCCAAGGATGCTCTTGAAAAGCTGGATACTTGCTTTCATATATCGCATCTACAGCAGCCGGCTGGTCGCCAAAAATCTCCGTGAAAACCTTGCCTTCATCTACATCAGCGGGAATCAAACGCCAGATTTCCATACACTTAACAACTTTCGGCTAAGGCTAAAGGATGATATTAAGAGGATATTCAAACAAATCGTAATATATGGCATAGAAGCTGGAATAATCGAGGGCAAAGATGTTTTTGTGGATCATACCAAGAATGAGGCAAATGCAAACAAGCATAAGATAGTCTGGAGCAGGCAGGTCAACAAGCAGCTCGATAAGATCGATATTGAGCTCGATGAACTCTTTGAGCATATAGACAAGATTAACGAAGACGAAGAAAGGATATTTGGGGACAAAGACCTGCCTGAGCAGGAGAGGATAGGGTTTGACAGCGGAAAAGTACAGGAGGTCATCAGCAAGATAAATAGTGATATGAAGATTGGGAAGATAACAAAGGAAGATGGTAAAGGGCAGAAGCAAAAGGTTCGGCGTGTAAGGGAGCTTTTGGAAAGGAAGGCCAACTACCTTAGGAAACAAAAGATCCTTGACGGCCGTAACAGCTACTCGAAAACCGATCACGATGCTGTTGCTATGATGATGAAAGACAAACTTACCATCCGTCCGGCATACAACGAAGGCATTGCTGTTGAGAACGGATTTGTGCTTGACTATATTATCAGCGATAGCTGTGCTGATTCAGTGAGCTTTGTTCCGCTTATGGAAGGAGTTATTGGCAATCTGGGAAAGCCGCCTGAAAATGTGAATGCTGATTCTGCCTACGGAAATGAGGAGGATTATGTTTTTCTTGAGAAAAAAGGAGTAGGCAACTATCTTAAGTTTAATACTTTTCAAAAAGAGAAGAGCGGGGTTTGGCGCAATAAGATTTTTCGCCTTAATGATTTTAGGTTCGGTGCTGGCAAGAATGAGTTTGCCTGCCCTAATGGTGAGATTCTTGCCTTTGAAAAAGAGAAGAATATGGTTACTGCCACAGGATTTGTACAGAAAATATCGGTCTATAGGGCTAGAGATGGAGCATGCAGCAATTGCCCCTCAAAGCAAAAATGTACGTCAGCCCAGTCATCGAGGACTTTGCAGGTGAACTGGAACTCTGAGAGGCTTAAGGAACAAGCTCGGAACAATCTGAATTCGCCTAAAGGAAAAGAGCTGAGACGAAGAAGAGGATTTGAAGTAGAGTCTGTCTTTGGGGACCAAAAACTGAATAAACTAAAGAGAAGGTACCATCTAAGAGGATTATCCAAGGTGAATCTTGAGGCGGGGCTATATTATATCTCTCATAACATCAGAAAGATTTACAGGAAAATTAATGGTAAGTTAAGTGAAGGGAAGGAGCAGTTTTTTGGCATTGAAGCGATTGAGACAGGAAATCCCACTGGTATGATTCCTTTTCCAAGAAATAATTTGGCTTTTTAGACAACCCCAGTTTCACTTTCCAGTTAATCTTTTGAGAGCGCAGTCAACCTATCCAAGGCAGGCCATGATGCTTGTCGTCTAATGGATGGCAATTTTTATGGCCAGCTTAGGCAGATGTCAGCAGAGCAATATGTTATTTGCCTCCAACTCCCTATTGATGAAGAAAGGCGCGCTAGAATAGAAAAAGAGATATGCTATAATTGCTTATACGCTGCTGAAGGATTTGCCAAATATGGAAACGAAGCCCTTGCTAGAGCTAATCTTTCGATGTTTAACTCATATAATCAAAAGGTCCGGATAACCGGAAGCCATGTAAGGTTTGCATTAAAAGAAATAAGCAAGCAATGCCCAAACTTGAGCAAAGATGTCGAAGCCTGTTGGAAAACTGTTTAAGTAGGCAAATTTGTGATTGTTGAAAAGGGATATCATTATTGATTATTCATCCTGGCACTGGCACCAGTAACCTTTTTAAATAGGGAATTATTTCTTATATATGTCAGAAATCGTTATCGGCGCAAAGTCTGAAGATCAAGA
>DASRUK010000068.1:0-5604 GCA_035655475.1 Candidatus Nanoarchaeia archaeon | reverse complement strand
TTATTACATGTGCACAAAATGGTTTAACGATGGAGATGTGCATAAATACTTCAACCCTTATGACAGCCCTTATGATTCCTTTATCTCATTCATGAATGTACTAAACGATCTTAGAATAAGGGTAAAAGAGGGTCCTATTGTCAAAGGGGTGGTAGAATGATCAGGAAGCTGTTTATAAGAGAGAAGAAAAATGAGCATGGCTTTAAGAAACGGCATATGTGGAAGCTGCATAGGTACGTCAAGAAAATGGTCAAGAGGGGCTTTAACAAAAAGAGGATAGAGGATGCGCTTGTAAAGAGCGGATTTCCGGATGAGGTGATAAAAGTTGAGATGAGAGAGCTTGACATGCATCTTGAAAAATTGGACGGCAAAAAAGCGAAATCTATAAAAACCTGCCAACCGCAGACTGCAATAGTAAAAGTCAGCTATGCAAAGGATAAGGCGGCTAAAAAAGATAAACCCAGGAATTTGACGATCAAATCAAAGAAAAGCGCAATCACGCTAAAAAAATCAAAACAAAAGGTTAAAAGGAGAGGTGAAAGGATGGCAAAAGGAGTAGGCCAGGAACAAGCGAGACATTTTCTTAGGGATGTAGTCCCTGAAAAAAACTTTTGGATAAACAGCGGGCCTATCGTAAGGAACCTTGAGGGACTACTTGGAGTCCTTGAAAATCTAGAGGACGATAAGTTTTCCTACCATGTCAACAAGGACAAGAACGATTTTGCAGTGTGGATACGCGAGGTCGTGGAAGACAACACTCTTGCAAAGACTGCTGCAAACGCCAAGACAAAGAATGCGATGTCTAAGGTCCTTAAAGAAAGGATTGACAAGCTAAAAAGAGCGGCTGTTTAATCTATTTTTTTTATTTTTGTTGCTTGTGAACAGTGTTATTGCCGCGCTTCCACTTCTAAAGAATTTGTAACAGAGTTGATTGTGGCTTGTCTTATTCTTTTTTTATCTTAGTCACAAAAAATCCGCCTCAAATCCTAAGGAATTTGTGGACGGATTTGTTTGTGGTGGCTTTATTCCTTTACTATTTTTGCCACAAAAAATCCATCGGTGTCATTATCTTGAGGCCAGATCCTCAGGCATTTTTTTACTTGCTGTGAATACTGTTCCCCTTCAAAGTCCTGAACTGGCTTTGAGCGGTTGATATTTAGGTCGATATCTTCAATTTTGGCGTTCTCATATTTGCCCAGCAGATAATTTATCACAGCTTCGTCTTCATCCGGCTCAAGCGAGCATGTTGAGTAGGTCATTGTGCCGCCGGGTTTTAGTATGTTGAATGCTGTCTCTAACAGTTGCCTTTGCTGGCCTGCAAGCCTTTTTATCGCTCCTGGGTTCCAGATGCCAATCGTCTTGAGCGATTTTCTTATAGTCCCTGTGCCTGAGCAAGGCGCATCTACCAGAATTTTGTCAAAGGTGAGATCTGCATTCTTAAAATATCTTCCTTCCATCAAGGTGATTATAGAGTTTGTGACGCCCATCCTCTGCAGGTTGATGCCTAAGGGCTGCAGCCTTATGTATTGATAATCGTTTGCTATCAGCATCCCTTTATTCTGCATGTACTGTGCAATCTGAGAGGTCTTGGAGCCTGGCGCTGCGCACATGTCCAAAATGAATTCTCCAGGCTTTGGATCCAATACTACCGGAGGGATCATGGAGGCTGCCTCTTGAACGTAATAGTATCCTAATTGATGCTCAACTGTATTTCCAATATCCCTCCTGCCTTCCTTGTGCTCAACCCAGAACCCTTCCTTGCACCAGGGAATCTGCTTTAGGGTCCAGTCTTTCAGTCGGGCTTTTATCTTTTCTTCTGTGGCTTTTAAGGTGTTGATCCTGATCGAGCGCCTTAAGAATCTTAAAGAGAAGTCTTTGAATATCTCCCAGTCTGTAAGCTTACCATATCTTTCAATGAATGCTGGCTTGAACTCTATGTTGTCCATAAAAGTTAGAAAATAAGTTTTTTATTTAAGCTTACCTAAATCTACCTCTGGAAAACATCCTTCGGCCATATTCCAATACTGTTTTTTCCATCTCCCCATTTAGAGGGACCAACCTGTTGGGCGTAAACAACGGTAACTTATCTACCGCATCCGAAGCAAAACCTTTGACACGGTTCAATCAATTTTTCCTTTATAAAGTGCAAGGTTTTATAGCATTTTAACCATATAAGGCCCTTGCTTATGGTAGCCAAGCTTTCTGAAATACTCTCTTGCGCCAATACCAGAAATAACGACCATCTTTCTTCTGAAGTAGACTCTTGCTTTGTCTTCGGCTTTTTTCATAAGGGCTTTTCCAAGCCCCCTATGCTGGACTTTTCCCTTTTTGCCAATCTGTGCTGCCTCGCCATAGACATGAAGTTCTCTAATGAGGGCCGAATCATCAGTTATCTCTTTTCTTAGCGACTTGGATGGAAACCTCATCCTGCAAAAGCCAAGGATAAGGTCATTTTTTTCATCTTCTGCTGAGAAGAAGAATTCATTGCCTGATGAAGCATTATATGCTTTTTCATTAAGGACTATCTTATTTGACACCTTGTTTTGCCTTGGCTCACGGCAGCGTATGCACCTGCACTTTATCTTCTTTTTTTCCATGAGCTGCTCAATATACTGCCTAAGGTTTGTCTTGTCAACACCTGCTTCTGTCACAAATGTAGGGATGTCTCTTTGGACACGCATTATCCTCACATGCTCAGGGACTGTTTTTTTGAATTCTGAGATAATCTCTGCTGCTTTAGCGGTCGACAATGGTGAGAATCTCTTTTTCTTCCATTGCTGATACAGCTTTGTTCCCTTGATGACCATGCATGGATAAATTTTTAGCATGTCAGGATTGAATTCCTGCATGTTAAACAAAGCTGACAGAGCAGTAGCGTCCTCTTTTTTTGTCATGCCTGGAAGGCCTACCATTATATGATAGTTTATCTTAAAGCCTAAATCCTTTAATGTTCTTGTCGCATTAATCGAGTCTTTCACATTATGCCCCCTATTAATCCTTTTTAGGGCTTTGTCGTATATAGTCTGCACGCCAAGCTCAACTTTTGTACAGCCTAGCCTAATCATCTGGTTTGCTTCCTTTAGAGTTGCATAGTCTGGCCTTGTTTCGATGACCAATGAGACGCAACGTATATTTGAGGTCTCGTTCTTTCTTTGCTCACTCTCAAGCGTCGATTGGTCTTTGTTCTTTAGAGCAAGTAGATTATTGTGTATACGCTTTAACCTCTCTTCGTCATAAATATTGCCCGGCAGCTCAAAGAAATGTTTGAATTTCATGAAAGCAAAAATATGGTTCTTAAAAAAATACCTTGAAAAGTCATTCATCGCCTTCAATGCATCCTTTATGAAAGATTCTTGGTAGCTTTTTGGAAAGCTTGGAAAGGTGCCACCCATTATTATAAGCTCGAGCTTATCAGGGAAATGCCCCTGGACTATATGCTGCTCCAGGCGGTTCATAACTTGAAGATAAGCATCAAAATTGTTTCTTATAGCCCTTCTTGTGGCTGGCTCTTTTCCGGTGTAACTCTGAGGGACATCGCCAAATATCGAATCAGGGCCTCCTGGACACATCGTGCATGGCCCAATCCCCTTTTTCACATGGGGGCATGGCATGGGCTTTGTCATTATAGCACAAACTGCGACGCCTGATATGGTCCTTGTCGGTTTTGTGAGCAGGTATCTTTTTATGCTGTCGATTTTTTCTTTTGGAGCATTTAGAAGGATCTCTATGTCTGTGGGGATTTTTTTTAACCTGTATTTTTTTGAGAGCTTGGTCTTTATTTTCGAGAGAGATGGCTTGTCTGGCTTTCTCTTCTCGATTATACTTAACAACTCGTCGATAAATTGCTGCATGAACTTTAGAAATTATATAGATATTTAAATGTGATTGGTCCTTAGAATATCCATTCAGCCGCAATAAACACTGCATAGATCCCAATAAGGATAATACCCTGCCTAATGTTTATCTCTTTTTTACTGAGGACAATTATGGAGTAGATGCTTCCCAACACCATAAATACAGACGAGATAATTATTATCGAGGTATTGATCAAAACAGGTGTGAACAGCGCTGTTATACCCAGGACCAGAGCAGAGTTTGCAACAAGGGATCCTATGACATTGCCAAAAGCGATATCCTGGTGACGGCCATATATCGACCTTATCTGAACCGACAGCTCAGGAGTTGATGCTCCCACGCCTATCACGATAAGTCCGATGATGTAAGGGGATATTCCTAATATGTTTGATACCTGTATCGAAGAATGGACCAGATATTTTGCAGATAAAAGCAGGGCGGTCAAGGCGAGGGAAAAGATAAGCCCGTCTTTCCAGATATGCTTTAACCTTATATCTTGTTTCATCCTGCCCATCTTTCCTTCTCCATGCCATAGCCTGATGATATAGACAAAGAATGCCATTAGGAGAAGAACACCATCTATCCTTGAAAGGGTTCCATCTATTATCAACAAGATGGGCAGGTTTACGATAAACAAGGTAACTATAGGAGCGCTTGTCCCTATCTCCGGATTGTTTTTTATCTTTCCTGCGATAAGTATTATGAGGCCCATCAATGGGACCTTGAAGAGGTTGCTTCCAAAGACCGTTCCAAAGACAATCGCCCCTTGAGATTCCATCGCGCCTGCTATCGATGCGACCAGTTCAGGTATTGCAGTCCCTATAGAGACGACAAGAAATCCTATAAGATAATCAGAGACGCCTAATTTCTTTGCATAGCCTGATATGCCAAAAACAACCATGTCGGCGGACTTGGCAAGTATCACCAATGAGGCGATGGATATAAAAACATGGAAAAGAAGTTGAGGGTCTACCATTTTTTATAGGTTGCAAATTTGCTTAGTTCCATAAGCACAAAGCCAAGGCTCGCCACCCCTATCACATATGCCCAGTCTGCTGCAGCAAGGCCAACTGTTCCAAACACTTTTTGCATCGGAGGCCAGTAGATAACTGCTGACTGAACAGCCATCGAGAGGATAACTGCGCCAGTAAGCCAAAGGTTCGTGAACGGATTTAGCTTCTTTAGCGAAGGCTTTAACGACCTGCTGCTGAGTACAGCAAACATCTGGAATGTCACAAGGGTTGTGAATGCTGCCGTCTGGGCCTTGACAAGGTCTGCGCCCATATACTTCGAAAAAACCCACAAGGTGCCTATCGCCATTATCAGCCCGAAAAATATGATAGAGAGAAACATCTTGCCTGAGATAGGCTTTTCTTTTGGATCCCTTGGCAGTCTTTTCATTATGCCGTCGTCGCTTGATTCAAAGCCAAGCCCCAGGCCAGGCAGGGTATCGGTAAGGAGATTCATCAATAGAAGCTGAAGGGGAAGGATAGGAAGCGGAAATCCAAGCATTATTGCTGTGAACACAGAGGTTATCTCTCCTGAATTGCACGAAAGAAGATATCTTGCTGATTTTATCATCTTGTCATAGATGTCCCTGCCAGTCCTGATGGCGTTGACTATTGTGGCAAAATTGTCATCAATTAGTGTTGCCTTTGACACTTCCTTTGCAACGTCTGTGCCTGTTATTCCCATGGACACTCCAACGTCTGCTTTCTTAAGTGCAGGCGCATCATTCACGCCGTCTCC
>DASRUK010000067.1:0-3708 GCA_035655475.1 Candidatus Nanoarchaeia archaeon | reverse complement strand
TTACTTCTTTCAAGTATCTATATGATGTTCTTGTCTCAAACTCTTTATACATTTTTCATCAGCATCTCAGCTGCCTCGACGCAAGGCCCGCCTTCTTTTATCAAGTCAACTATCAGTTGGGGCAGAGAAACGATAGCAAGGCCATTTATAACCCTTTTCTGATACATGACATGCTCATCCTCGATTGTTATCCTGACGTTGCCTTTTCCATAAAGCCCATTCTTTGTCATAAGACTATGCCAACCGTCAAGATCAGCTTCCTTTATGTAAATATCTATCCTTGAAGGAAAAAGGAAATGCTGGACGATGTTCTCAGCCTGATATGTTGTCAGGGCATATTCCATATTTGCCTTTTTGAGAAGCTCTAAAGGTTCCTTGATCATATAGCTCCTGAACTTAAGCTTTTTTGAGATGCTTACCCAGTAGGATATCAGTTTCTTTTTATCCAAGATTTTAGTATTTTTTACAAGCCCTTTCTTCTCAAGCTTTTGCAGGAACTGTATCACCCATCGTCTTGAGCATAGTGCCTGTTTAGAAATCTCATTCTTGCTTAACTCCTTGTTGTTAAGCATCACTCTTAGTATTCTTTCTTGTTTTTTTCCTCGCATAAGCATGTGGGTATTTTGAATAGTATTTAAATTTTACCCACATGTGGGCAATTGAGTATTTCCTTCCGGTCAATTATCATAAACCTCATGCCTTTGATATGATATCTCTCTGCTCCCAGCTTTGTCTTCTCGTTGATCTAGGCAGAATTTTCCTGATTAAACAGGCTGACAATCGTCTTATAATTTACCCCTCTTTTGAGCATCTCCCCTTCCGCTATTAGCCCTAGCTTGCTTCCTTAAGAAATTAGAAACCCATCCAAATTTTCAACAGCATACTTGACGAAATCAAGCTTGCCTTTATCATGGCAGAACACTGTATATATGTTTTCTCCTTTTTTGACTTTGTCTCCCACATGTTTATGCAGGTAGATTCCAGCTCCCTTGCACTCAGGAGCACCAGCAACCCTTGCTATCTTTGATATCGCCCTGTTGCTTATCTCTGAAACTACACCCTTGGTCTTTGCCGCTACATCCAGCCTTATCTTGCCAAGCTTGATTTGCGAAGGCTCTGTTGCAATCTTTCCCTGCATCTCAATTATCTCCTTCATCTTTTCAAGCGCTTTGCCGCTCTCAAGTATCTCTTGAGCAAGCCATTGCCCTTCTCCTTTTTTTGCCTTTCCTGCCATCTCAAGCAGTATTCCAGCCATCATCAGGCATTTCTTCCTAAGGTCAAGAGGCCCGTCGCCTTCAAGCGTCCAAAGAACATCCCTTGCCTCAAGCGCAGGTCCGATGCCATTGCCTACCGGCTCCTTTCCATCAGTGATGATAACATGCGATTTTATCCCGAGCTTTCCTGCAAGGCATATAAAATCCTGCTTTAGCTGCCTTGCTTTCCTTACATCAGGCAATTTTGAGCCTTTGCCTGTAGGAATATCGATTAGAAGATGGCTTGCGCTTACAGAAGCTTTCTTGGCCATGACAGAAGCAAGCAGCTGAGACTTTGCATCTATCAAAAGCGGCCTCTCAACCCTTATTATCTTGTCATCAGCAGGTGCAAGGTTAAGTGCTCCTCCCCATACGATGCACCCATTTGTTTTCTGGACCACTTTCTTCATCCTTTCAAGAGGGATGCATACATTGGCAAGAACTTCCATTGTGTCTGCTGTCCCTGCAGGGCTTGTTATTGACCTTGAACTGGTCTTGGGGATTGTAACCCCTGCAGCCGCAAGTATCGGTACGATGACCATGGTTGTCCTGTTTCCAGCTACTCCTCCTATGCAGTGCTTGTCAGCAATAACGCTGCGGTTCA
Organism: Candidatus Nanoarchaeia archaeon; assembly: GCA_035655475.1. Lineage (GTDB taxonomy): Archaea > Nanobdellota > Nanobdellia > Woesearchaeales > JACPBV01 > DASRUK01. The sequence goes on along the minus strand of DASRUK010000067.1, from coordinate 1,851 downwards.
GCCGAAGTATATTTCCATGCGATGCCATCGCCTTTGTAAGAAACACTGTCTCATGCACATCAAGCTCGTTAAGATAGCATGCAGCGACAAAATAAGTGAGTTCGACTCCTGTCAGCTTGTTATTGACAACATCCCACACTATCTGCCCGATCTGCTCTTTTGAAAGCTTATAGCCGTCAAGCTTTCTTTTGATGAAATCAAGGCTCAATGGCTTTCTTGCTGGTATCATCTCTACATTGTCATTATGGACAACACCAAGCGAGTCAAGAACTTCCTCATATAGCCCGATATGGCCAGGACAGACTGCTTTCTTGCTTTCCCCGATATTTATAAGCACTGTCTCTATCTTTCCCTTGCTTGTTATCTTTACCCTGTCACCATTATGCAGATCCATCTTATCAGCATCTATTTCGCTAAGGATGCATATCAGAGGGCCGCCTGTCCTTATATCCACATCTTTTACTTTGAGCTTCATGCCCTTTCCTTCCGCTCAGTCACATATGCCTCTACGAATGTCAAAAATAGCGACAGCACAAGAGGGCCTACGATCGCACCTACACTTCCCAAAAGATAAAGCCCGCCAAATACCCCGACCAGGATCATCACAGGGTGGACATTTGCCTTGTCGCCGATTATCTTAGGTCTTATAAGGTTGTCGATGCTGCTGATGACAACAGCCCCATAGATCATGAATAGAGAAGCCATCATTATCTCATTTGTATTGTTTGAAGAGATTCCGGAGATCAGCTTGAAAAGTGCAGCAGGAAACCAGACGATGGCTGTTCCCAGGAATGGGATTAGTGCAGTAAACATCATGACGATCCCCCATATCACAGGGGAAGGAAGCCCAAAGATATAGAATCCTATGCCTCCAAGAGCCCCTTGGATGACTGCGACGACTATATACCCATAAGCGATGGCATGGATTGTCATCCCAAACTTCTCAAACAGGTGCCTCTTGTATATATCCCTCAGGGGAAGTGCGTTTCTAAATCCCTGGATTATAGAAGGCCCGTCAATAAGAAGATAAAAAAGAGTGAATGTCATGATAAAGAAATTCAACAAAAGCCGGGGTATGGAAAAGATAAGGCCAGCAACATTATTTACCACATAGGATGAAACCCCTTCAAGCGAATCTTGAAGGTGATATTTTACCTGGGGGTCGTCAAGTATGATGCCCATATAGCTGATAAAGCCGCAGAATGGTGTTTGAGGATTGCATGTCTTAAAGACAGCGCCAAGTCCAAGTATCTTTTGCTTTGTCGTAAGGTAATTGACATATGCCTCCTTGGTCAGTGTATTTATGATAAAAAAAGTAGGCACTATCAGGATAGCGATGATTACCAGAGTGACTATAAGTGAGCAGGCATACCTGTTCCGAATCCACTTCAGAAGCCATTTGTAGATAGGGTAGAACAAGTACGCAAAAAACACGCTGGCAAGCAGCGGTGCGATAAACGGCCTTATCACAAGAAAAGTAATCACGACCATGAATAGTGTGAAAAATATGAAGAAAAACTTGGAATAGTCCTCTTTTTTCTTGGGCATATGCACCTATTTACACAGCCCTTGCTTATAAAACTTATGATAAGGTGGGCCCGAAGAGATTCGAACTCTTGACCTCCACCGTGTCGAGGTGACGTCATAACCACTAGACCACGGGCCCGTAAATAGGATAGAATCAACAAGTGGTTTAAAAAACTTGCCATACGATAACTCCGATTAGGCTTTGCGCACAAATTATCCCTGAATCCTGTTAAAATATGATAGTCTTGCCCTGTTATGCAAGATTATCCGAGAAATCAATTGAACAAACTTACAATGGCCCCTTACCTTGCTGATTATACCAAA
>DASRUK010000066.1:0-7059 GCA_035655475.1 Candidatus Nanoarchaeia archaeon | reverse complement strand
GGTAAAGTGTCATTGGGCCTCACCTCTTTTTTGAGGCTCATCATTTTACCAACAGATAATCACAGAATTAGCCATCCTATAAGTGTTACGCATTCATCCCCAACCACAAGTGGTGGGGATTTCTGCTAAGAAATTTAATTTACTATAATGTATCTTGTATTCTTGCGAGAGCTATGCTATCCCTCTCCTGTGGCTGTGATGAAAGGTGCACCTGCCTATATTTATCAAGCAAAGCTTCTTTTAATGTTTCAATCCTCCCCCGAGAGGCAGTCATCTTCCCACTATCTTGATACTCTTCAGGTGCATGTATCATTCTCAGATAAAGAGCATTCATCCTCTGCCTTGTCCCTGGATAAAAAGCAAAAAAGGGCACGCCCCCCATTGTGACCATATATTCCTCTGAATTATTAAAACCGCTAGCTGAGCGGCTAAGTGGTAGATAAGTTATGCCTCCAAAATTACATTGAGTATGGCGCAACTCCACTCCTAAGTACCTAATCACTAATTGAGTCTGGGCGTAATTGGGCCCAAAGGCATAGACGCCTCGAGGAGAGCCTTTAACATAAGGAAGGTTTTGCCTTACTAATCTGCAGTAATCGATAATACTCACTCTAGTCATATAGCGTCGCTAAAAACCATTTTCCTTTAAAAAACTATTGCAAATTTACCACTAGCTCATGGTCAAAAAGCCATCGATATTATCGTTCATATAGAATTTGCCGTGTAAATATGCACTTTTGACAATCAGTTATCCCTAAATCTCATGTATCTTCATGAGGTTCATATTTCCGGGGGTTGTAAAAGGTATGCCTGCAGTAAGGACTACGATATCTCCTTTCTTGACAAGCCCTTTTTTCATAACAATATCGACGGAGTTTTGGATAAGGTCATCAGTTGTAGAAGGAGCCTCTATAAGCAGCGGATGCACTCCCCACCAAAGGTTCAATTTCCTTATCTCCTTAAGGTTAGGCGTGACAGCAACGATAGGGGTTTGAGGTTTATACCTTGATATCATCCTTGCAGTATGCCCTGATAAAGTGCATGTGATTATCGCATTTGCTTTTATGTTATAAGCTGTGTGGCATACGGCCTTGCTAAGTGCATCCTCCACTTTATCGCTGTCATGAAAGACAGAGAAGTCGGGCCCTATTCTTCCCTCGGTTTCCTTTGCTATACGGGTCATCATCTCGACAGCCCTTAAAGGATATTTGCCTATTGCCGTTTCACCGCTTAGCATGATAGCATCAGCTCCATCAGATATTGCATTGGCTACATCTGTCACTTCTGCCCTTGTTGGCCTGGGGTTCCTTGTCATCGATTCCAGCATCTGTGTGGCGACGATAACTGGCTTTCCCGCTTCGTTGCACTTCCGGATTATCATCTTCTGTGCAGACGGGACCTCTTGTATTGGTATCTGTACGCCAAGGTCTCCGCGGGCGACCATTATCCCGTCGGCAGCCCCTATTATCTCATCGATATTCTTAAGGCCGATAGGGTCCTCTATTTTTGCAATCGTGAGGATGTCTGTGCCGGCAAGAAGCTTCTTCATGTCATATACATCATCCTCTGACTTGACAAAGGATTGAGCAACAAAATCGATGCCGTTTCTTATCCCGAATTTTATGTCTTCCTTGTCTTTGTTGCTTATTGAGGGGAGATCGACTATTGCTCCAGGCACTGCAACATTCTTCCTGGTGTTCACCTCTCCTCCTATCACAACCTCGCACACAACATCGCTGTCAACCTTGCCCTTAACCTTTAGCTCGATAGTGCCGTCAGCGATATAGATATAATCCCCTGGTTTTACCAGATTGCCGATTTTCTTATAAGAGATAGATATCACTTTGCTTGTGCAGACAACGTCCCTTGGAGTTATCACCACTTCCTCTCCTTCCACAAGGTTCTCCTTTTTCTCAAAAGTCCCAAGCCTGATCTCAGGTCCCTGTGTGTCAAGCATTATTCCGACAGGGATAGGAAGGCTTTCATTGGCTTCATTTATCCTCTTTATCCTTGCCAGATGCTCGTCGTGATTTCCATGTGAAAAATTAAGCCTGGCGATGTTCATCCCTGCCTTGGCAAGCTTTGAAAGAATGTCAACAGTTTCAGAACAAGGCCCGATAGTGCATACGATTTTCGTTCTTATCATAAAAAAAGAAAGCATGTCTGTGCTTAAAAAATTTACGCAGTGGTCCTTTTCCACACAACCTTTCCCTTCTTTCTTATCTCTCTTATCCGGTGCATAGGGATATAGGTCTCTTTCGCACGGTCAAGCGATAGAAAATTGCCGACAACGGTTTTTATCTCGTTAAAATCGATAAATATGATCTTCTTTTCGATATTATCCCAATAGCCTATGGAATATTCAGTGCTGTTCTCACCAGGGCTCCATTTTATTTTATTGATATAATCCTTGGCAGAAATCATTATGGGAGAGTAATCATTGAAGGATTTAAAACTTACTCAAGATATTCAGAAGGCTCGATGCGCTTGTTTATCTCTCCTCTTAGATTGATTACCATCAGTTTTTCTATCTCTTTCTTATCTTTATGATTACCAAGAAGCCAAGAAAGCTTGACAAGCGCAGTCTCAGCAAGCATATCCTCGCCAGATATTATGCCCAATTTCACTTCATCAGTGCCTTTGCTGTAAACATGCAGCTGAACCCTTCCATAAATGCACTGTGTGGTCATCACAACAATGCAGCCAGAGTCGATCACTTTTTTTACAGCAGGGTAGATCTTCTTATGTATCTCTGAGATATCGTCAGGAGCCTGGCCAGGTATATGTCCAAGGCCTGTTCCTTCGATTACCAGCCCCTTATAGCCCTCAAAAAACGAAAACTGTTCGGGGAACATGTTGACATGTACTTTTAATAATCCCACTTTTTCTTCCATGTTGGGCTTGACTGCCAAATCCCTTTTCTTGTCCTTTCTGGTATAATCATGAGTATAATCTATATTCCTGGTGTCATAATTGATCCGTGCAATCACAGTAGAATTCACAGTTTTGAATGCATCTCTTCTGGAGCTGTGTAACTTTCTTGTTTTGCAGGGCGGAAATATTGCGCTGATTTTATCATCCATATTCTCGTGCATGCATATCCCGACACCTGCAAAGTCGCTTTTTGCGATAAACTCGGCAGCGCATATGAGATTCATCGCAGCATCAGAGCTGCCCCTGTCAGAGCTTCTTTGCGCCCCGACAAACAAGATAGGCACAGGTGTGCTCTCGATAATAAAAGCAAGCGCAGCAGATGCGACGGCAAGATTGTCTGTCCCCATCCCGACTATTATGCCCTCCACTCCAGCTTTTACTTCTTTTTCTATCGCTCTTGCAATAAGCTCGAAATGCTTGAATCTAAGATCATCAGACCACATATTTGCAAGGAGCTTTGATTCAAAGTTGGCGATGAGCGATAGCTCGGGAAACATTCCAAGCAGGTCTTCAGGCTTAAACGAGGTAAAGACCGCTCCTGTTTTGTAATCGACTTTGGAAGCGATGGTTCCCCCTGTATGCAAAATTGTAATCTTAGGAAGAGAAGGGTTGGTCTTGATTTTTTTTACAGCTTCTTCTTTTTTCTTTGCTTCGCCTATCTTTTCTATCTTTTTCACATTCTTTTTGTCAATCCCGATAGTATATCCATTATCAAGCTTTATCACGATAGAATCAGTCTCTTCATTGGGCATAAATATGCCCTCGACAATTTCATCCTTCAAGTGAATTTTTACCCTATCGCCAGCCTTATGCAACGTCGTTCACCTTGATGATATGCCAGCCAAATTGTGTCTTTACAGGCCTGGATATCTCTCTTTTCTTGAGCAAAAAAGCAGCAACCTCAAACTCCCTTACCATCTGATTTCTGCCAAACCATCCAAGCTCTCCGCCCTTTTTTCCAGAGGGGCAAAGCGATTTCTCCCTGGCGACGCCCTCAAAAGCCTTGCCGTGGGTAACATCATATAAAACTATATTTGCCTCTGACTCTGTCTTTACAAGTATATGTGAAGCGTTGATTTTTCCTGCCATAAAACAAGGAAGAAGAATTACTTTTTCTTCTTCTTTTTTCCTCCTCCACAACATCCGCATGTCATGCAAATCACCTCCTGCAGGACAAGAACTGGCTAAGTTATAAATTTTATTGTTTTAAAAAGGGTCCACAGCAAGCTCCGCAATAAAAATCCCAACCGCTAGCCGAGCTGCGGGGTATGAACCCAAGTCTTGAGCAATCAAAAGAATACCAGATTGAGCGCATCTGACAAATCGAAGAATTGGAAAACCAAAAGTCCACCCTTCATTGAGGGGTGGGTTTTGATGAAAAAGAAAAGAAGAATTATCTTTTCTTCTTCTTTGCTCCAGACTTTTTCTTTGTTACTTTCTTTTTAGCTGCCATAAAATCACCTCATATTAATACCGCCGATTCGTTTAGTTATAAAGTTTACGGTCAGAAATTCTTAAAGCTCTTGCTTATCTGCTCGCTCCAAAAAGCAGGCAGTGAATATTTCAGCATGCCTCTGAAATCATCGTCCCAGACGAAAAAATGGCTTTTTTTGTCAGCTGTCTTTTCAAAATGAGGTATTACAGAGGAATATATTTTTTTTATCGGCCCTCTCTCAAAATCTTTTTGCAGGAGCGAAGGCTCTTTGAGGAGCAGGCAATCTGCAAGTCTAAGTACATTAAGGTCTATCATGGCAGAGTTCTGCACGATTAGTATCAAGCTGAGGTTCTTGTGCCTGGCTATTGCCATCATCTTGCCAAGCATCTTGTTTCTTTCTTTCATCGAATCTCGGGCAGAGAAGGTTATCGCTCCTTCGTCGATAAGGACAACTGAATTAAGCTTCACACCCTCTATATCGTCTATCTTTTTTATTTTCCAGGGAAGCTTTGCATCCAAAAAGCCCAGTGCATAGCATTTTCTCTGCGACTTGGAGCAAAATAGCTCAAGTATCTTCATGCCAAGCGCTGTCTTTCCTGAGCCTCTCCTCCCGGTGATGAGGATTATCTGGCTTTGCTTGGTAAGCTTTCTTTCAAACTCGGTATAATCGCCGCTCACCTTCTCTACGACCTCAAATGAGATAAACTCCTCGACAGGTTTTTTCCTGAATATCTTGAATATTTCCATAAGGTTTTCATTAGCTAGGTGATATATTAAGTTTATCCAAGAGTTTATTTACTCTAAAAGCCATATTATCCTTGATGTCCAAAAGCGTATTATCTCTGGTCTTGGCAAAGATTGCAGGATTTCTCTTTATTCTTGTACTGTTAGGGATAGCAAGCTATTTCTCAAGAACCGTCTCAAATCCTGATGGATCTTTAGAATTCTTCAATTCAAATCTTGGGCTTTTTGCTATCACCGCTCTTCTTCTATTTTTCGCCGAGTTGTTTTTGACTTTCCGCTATCCTGCAAATCTTCTATACCCCCTCTTTAATGCTGCAGCAAGCATCTATTTTATCAGCTTTTTTATGGGGCTTCTTATAGATAACTTCACAGATGCAGGATTTTCCACTATTGTTATCCTCCAGCCTTTTTTCAGGCATTGATATTTATCCTTGTTCTTGTTTTCGGTTATTCGGGGATTTTTAAGGGCAGAAAGATGGACGCTGGCATTGTATGGTCAGATATAACAGTGCAGTTCCAGTTGGCTGCATATGACTTCGCAAGATGGATTAGAAAAAAGTTTAGGCAAAGCTAAATCTGGGCAAATATCGCTGGCCCTCTAGATTTAATGAGCATAGGCAAGTTGTAAATTCACGTTAACTATGGCCTTTATCCAAAGTAACTGGGCATCTCTTCTTTTAGCTGTTTTCCCTTCGCAGCAGAAAATTTCTTGCCAAGCTCTGCATATGCTTTCTCCACTTCCTTTGTCGATGAAGGCCCGACTTTGTTGAGCGCTTTATCAAAATATTTTGCGATTATTCTCTTTGCTTCCATATTGTCGCGAAGCGCAAGTATTGCAGCCTCTCTGCAGACAGCCTCGATATCAGCGCCGACATATCCTTCAGTTAGCTTTGCAAGTTTGTTTAGGTCAATGGCATCTTCAGGAACAAGTTCCTTCTTTCCTTTTTTTACATCATCTTCTGTAACAATAGGCATGCCTTTTGTGTGTACCTTGAATATCTCCAGCCTTGTCTTCTCATCAGGCACTGGAACAAGTATTATCCTGTCAAACCTTCCTGGCCTAAGAAGTGAAGTGTCGATGATATCCGGCCTGTTTGAAGCAGCGATAACCACAACATCCTGCATCTCTTCCAGGCCGTCCATCTCTGTAAGCAGTTGATTTACCACAGATTCAGTCACATGGCTTCCGGAATTTGCTCCCCTCTTTGGGGCGAGTGAGTCAACCTCATCAAAAAATATTATAGTTGGTGCTGTCTGGCGTGCTTTCTTAAATACCTCTCTGACAGCTTTTTCAGATTCGCCTACCCATTTGCTGAGCAGTTCAGGCCCTTTGACAGATATGAAATTAGCATTGGATTCATTTGCGACAGCCCGTGCCATGAGCGTCTTTCCTGTTCCGGGGGCGCCATAAAGAAGGATGCCTCTTGGCGGCCGAATCCCCATCCTTCTGAAGCTGTCAGGGAATTCTAGCGGCCACTCAACAGCCTCTATAAGCTCCTGTTTTGCTTCAGTAAGCCCGCCGATATCAACCCACCTGGTAGTAGGTTTTTCTATCAAGACCTCGCGCAGTGCAGAAGGCCTTACAACCTTAAGTGCTTCCCTAAAATCCTTTTGTGTTATCATCAAGCTTTCCAAAAGGTCTTTTGAGATAGCCTCCTCTTCCTTAAGTTTAAGATCAGGAAGGACTCGCCTAAGCACGATCATCGCAGATTCCTTGGCAAGAGAAGCAAGGTCAGCGCCGACAAAGCCATATGTGATATTTGCAGTTTCTTCAAGGTCAATAAGATTAGGATTTGTCAAGACACTCTGGACATATCCGTATAGCTTATCGATGTCTATATTCCTGAAATGGTCATTTTTATCAGGATGGTCCTTTAAGAATTTCTGTATCCTTAGTTCGAGGGTTTTCTTGGACAGCTTGTCCTTGCTCATAGGTTGGATCAGAT
>DASRUK010000065.1:0-5493 GCA_035655475.1 Candidatus Nanoarchaeia archaeon | reverse complement strand
TTAAAAATACCTCCATATTCTCATATGGCATGAGAATTCGATTGCCAGATCATTTAAAAGATGATCCATTAGTTAATGCTGTGGCTACAGTTGCAGACTATATTGGCCGTTTTGAAGTTGCAGCATGGCTTGAAGGCGCCTGTAAAGGTAATCCTAATATAGGTAAACCTGGTATTGGTAGATTTGACATGGCAAATTTGGCCGCCGAAAGTGCGTTAGAAGATAGAGCATTTACAGGTGCGATGGATGTTTTAGTAGCTCATTCTTCTGATCCTACTATAAATGGAATTCTAGGTAGAGTATACTCACTTGTGCCAAAAGTGCAAGAGCATTATCAAAAACCCTGACAGGTTCACCGACAAAAAATTGAGTTTAACGCCAATCATCCGCAAATTCATAAATTTTAGGACTTAGAATAATACTTAGCGTCTACTCTGAAGAAGAGTATCCTTTTCTTCCAGTCTGCTGAGAAGATGTTCCATCCCATTTGGAATTTTGCCAGGCATTTCATCTTCCCTTGGCTCAGTAGGTCTAACAACACAACCGTACACCTTGTTATTATGCCCATAGAGTTGGCATTCGAATGTATCTCCTATATCAAGTCGGGCTCTCTTAAATGCATGTGCTTGTGGGATAAGAACTACATCTCTTTTATCGCCTTGTCTTATCGAGGCTCTTACTATATTATCATTATAAAATTCAATAAATATACCATAGATGCTCCCAAGATATCCTTGTCTATCACTATACAATCGATCACTTATCGGCATAACTATGGAGAATTAAGCACCATATAAAAAACTATCTGGAAAAATCGCAAGCATTTTATACAACCTTTCTCTTATAAATCAAGGGGTGAACCATCATGAACCTTAAAGATAAGATTAGGACTGTTCCACATTGGCCTATTGAAGGAGTTATGTTTAGGGACATCACGACTCTTCTCCAGGATGGAGAAGCGTTCAGGCAGGCTTGCGATGAACTATACGACCGCTATAAAAACGAGAAGATAGATGTAGTCGTCGGTCTTGAAGCAAGAGGATTCATCTTTGGCTCTGTGCTTGCATACAAGCTTGGCGTCGGATTTGTGCCGATAAGAAAAAAAGGAAAGCTTCCATCAAAGACAACCTCTCACACTTATCAAAAGGAGTATGGCCCTGATACAATGGAGATACATACAGATTCCATAAAAAAAGGCGATAGGGTCCTTGTTGTTGACGACCTTCTTGCGACAGGCGGGACATGCTCTGCTGCAAACGAATTGATAGAAAAACTTGGCGGCCATATCATTGAATGCGCTTTTGTGATAGACCTTCCTGAACTTAAAGGCAAGGAAAAGCTAAAGGGCTACAAGATATTCACGCTTATGGAATTTGAAGGAGAGTGAGCGATATGATGAAGATAGGAATAATCGGCGGCAGCGGTCTTGAAGACCCCAAGATATTAAAAGACAGCAAAGAGATAGAGGTGGTAACAAAATTCGGCAAACCCTCCTCACCGCTAAAGATAGGCAAGATTGGCGGAATAGACGTTGTAATCCTTTCAAGGCACGGCAAAAAGCACTCAATACACCCTGGAAAGGTAAATTACAGAGCAAATATAATGGCGCTAAAAGAACAAGGCTGTACTCACATTATTGCATCCTCTGCCTGCGGCAGTTTAAGGGAAGACATAAAGCCCGGCGACTTCATCATCGTCGACCAATTCATAGACAGGACTTATGGCAGGCAAAGCACCTTTTACGATGAAGACAATGTTGCACATATTCCGATGGCAGAGCCTTTCTGCAAGGATTTAAGATGCCAATTGTGCGAAGCAGGAAGAGAGCTTGGCCTAAATGTCCATGAAAAAGGGACTGTTGTGACGATACAAGGCCCGAGATTCTCGACAAGGGCTGAGTCAAATATGTTCAGGCAATGGAAAGGCGATGTTATCAACATGTCAACTGTTCCTGAATGTGTCCTTGCAAGAGAAGCAGGCATATGCTATGCAGTTGTTTGTATGGCTACAGATTATGACTGCTGGAAAGGATCAGAAGAAGGCGTTGACATCCAGATGGTGCTAAAGACATTCAAACAAAATGCAGAGAACGTTATCAAGCTTTTCCTAAGAACTATACCTCAGATAAAAGAGAACAAAGAATGTAGGTGCAGGACTGATATTAAAAGTGCAATTATCAGTTAGTTCAATAGGTTATTATCAGGTGGTTATCTGCCATTTGGACCCTTGGCATCCCTGTTGATATATTCGCAAGTATCCCCATTGCCTCCTGATTCTTAACTATCTCGGATAATTGCCTTTGAGAAGGCCTAATATCGATTACCTCTCCTATTGCGTCTGCCCTTAATTCCGCAAGGATCTTGGTTGCTGTGCCATGGCCAAACCTTAACAAGGCTTCATATTGCTTCCTTAGTTCCATATATTGAAAACCCGGATTTAAGTTTTCAGTCTGGCATGGCATCTGATCATATGACGCTTTTGCAGTATTCCAATGAAGGGAAGGCTGTGTTCCTACATCTATCAATGGTTTTTCCATCTCATCACGAACCCTGGTATCTAGAGTGATTATCCTTCCTTCTCTATTAAATCTCCAGGTCACCTCAAGGTCAAAACCATATTTTGTATATATTGCCATAACATCAGGATGCGCATATACCTTGATAAGATTTTTTCTTATGCCTCCAGCATATTCCTGCCCACAAGGAGTTATTCTCAATTTGTCTGGATTCATCGTTTGTCTTAGTAGCATTTTTGATTTTTAATGATTTCCAATTAGATTTTCAGGTGAATTGATTTTTCCATTTTAGGATAGTTTCATTGAACAAATTATTTAAAGGGTCAACTGCCCTTGCTTGCTGTGTATAAACTCAAGGAAAATCCAGAAGATTTTATCGTCAAAGAGATAGCAAACCACAATTTAACAAGCCAGGGTAAATATGCTGTCTGTCTCCTGAAAAAGAAAGAATACAACACCATGAAAGCTGTCCAAAGGATAGCTGACACTCTAAAAATCCCAGTTAAGGATATTGGATTTGCAGGGACAAAGGATAAGAAAGCAATAACAGAGCAGTATATCTCCATAAAGGGGATAAAAAAAGACATTATCCAGCAGATCAAACTGGGTGACATTGAGCTGACCTTCAAGGGATATTCTGACAAGCCTATCTCCCTTGGCGACCTTGAGGGCAATATTTTCACCATAACTATAAGAGGCATAACAAAAATAAAAAACAAAAAGATCATGCCTAACTTCTTCGGCGAGCAAAGGTTTTCAAAAAGCAATGTTGAGATAGGCAGGTTGATTATAAAAAATGACTATAAAAAAGCTTTAGAGCTTATAAAAAAAACTGACCAAAAAACAAGCATAAACCATCCAAACGATGTCATCGGTTCACTGAGAAGTATCCCTTTTAAGCTTCTGAGATTGTATGTGTATGCATTTCAAAGCCATATCTGGAATGAGGCATTGAAAAAATATATGAAAGTGAGCGATAAAAATATAGAGATACCTATAATAGGGTTCGACACTGAGATAAAAGATAAGGCTGTTAAGAATATCTTGTCGAGATTGATGGCAAAGGAAAGGATAACATTTAGGGATTTCATCAACCGCCAGATACCTGAACTCAGCATGGAAGGCAATTCAAGACGAGCGTATGTTGAGATAAAAGACCTTCGAGTTATCAATAAAGGGAATGATTTCATCACGATCCATTTTGCCTTACCAAAAGGCAGTTATGCAACAGAAGCGATAAAAGTATTAGCTGATTGATCTCTTGATTCTTTCGAGCTGGTTATACCGTTTCATCACAAGATTTCCAGCAGAGCCTATAGAATCGCCGATAGCTGCAAAGCCATGGTTCTTCAGAAGGATAAAATTGTTCCCATCTAATATCTTCAATACCTCATCGACGAGCTCAAGAGAACCTGCAGGTTTTTCTTCTGCTGTGATAGGAAGGTTCAACTTGTCGTTCTGCTCGAGAAAGGCATCACAGTGCGCATGAAAGACTGCATTTGCATCTTTTCTTGCAGAGTAGATGGCATGGTGAAGGAATGTCTCGCTGGAGGGGTCCTTGCTGCCGTTTGCATAAGCTTGCTTTTTTTGCATGTCGACGGACAATACTTCAGAAAAATCGTCCTTTGACATGCTTGAAAAATCAGATTTAAAGGTAGTGATGATAAATCCCTGCTTTGTACGCACGCTAAGGTTTCCAGCACATTCTGGTGCAAAGCCTGTACGGTCAAGCTGGATGCACCATGCCATAAGCTCATCTACAAGCGGGTTTTCTATCTGCCGGCGGTCTTTGTATATGGTCCTAAACTGGATATCGCAATGCTCCATGTCTTACCTTCTATTTTTTAAATTTGTATAGATAGACCAGGCGCCTTCCTGCAGGCTCGACAACCTGATAAGCTTTTCTTACAAGGACAAATCCTGCTTTCCTAAGCCTTTTGAGGTTTCCTACGACAGTATTAAAAGAAGCATCGAGAAGCTTTGATATCTCTCGTGCATTAAGCCATTTACTCTGGTATCTTTTTAGTAGATCGTAAACTTCCTGTTGGCCCATTGTTTAGAATTTTTTATCTTAGACTTTATATAAACATTTCTATTTTCGCTTGCGAAAATTATTTAAAACTGCAAGTCTTAGCATACTTTCATTCTATTTTTATTGGGGGTGATTTGATGAAAAAATATATGCTAGGCTTAGTGGTATTGCTATTCTTGTTCGGCTGCGAGCAGCTGCAGGGTGAGACGGCGACACCCGGGATAGATGTTAGGGACCAGATAGTGCTCGACACTGTGCAGGTCGATTTGGTATCATCCAACAGCACAGGATGGGTAGCTATATATAACGAGAGAGACGGGCAGCCTGATCAGCTTATTGGATTTACTCAGGTAGAGGCAGGCGAAAACCGAAATATCACCGTTAATATAACACAGAACAGGATTACAAGCACGATGTATGCCGTCCTGCACAATGATAGAGGCGAAGAGGGCAGGCTTGAATTCCCAGGCCCGGATGCTCCGGTGATGGTAGACGGCTCGTTTGTAGCTCAAACGTTCAGAGCGCTGGGTGAAGCAACAGACGAGACTGCCCAAAACGATACTGAAGATACGGCAAATGACACGATAACTCCAGTTCCATCAACTATCTCCAGCGACAACGAGACTGAGGGTGCCGGTGAAGATGACAATGAGACGGAAGATATAGCGACTGGCAATGAGACAGCCGATGATACGACCGAGGATGAAACAGCAGACGAGACCACAGATGATGAGACAGATGAAGCGATAGATAACACGAGCGAAAACAATGTCCTGGAATATTCCTCAGGAGACGACGGCCTGGAGATGATTGCGCGAAAGATAAGCAGCGCTGTAAGCTATTAGGTGCTGGCAGCAATTAAATCTTGCCTGGGCGTCGCTTGGGCATTTATTTGTTGTAAATACCCCACTCACTTGCGGTGACTGGGTTATTGTTATGGCTCGCC
>DASRUK010000064.1:0-11448 GCA_035655475.1 Candidatus Nanoarchaeia archaeon | reverse complement strand
TGAATATGATTGAAAGAGTTTTCTCAAAATTAGACAAAGACATCTTACAAAACAGCAATTTCCAAACCGTTAGAGAAGCAATGAGCAGGATAAGCAACTATTTCGAAAACGAAACAAGATTTAAGACTTGGGGTAGTTAATTGAAGAGATGGCACCCAACGGCAAGGTCAAAATTGTCAATGGAGTGAATCATGACTGGCCGATCTTTAATCCTGGTATAGCAGCCAGAGAGATCAACCAATTCCTTGATGATATAAAAAAGCCTCAATAACCCTATTTACCTGTCTTGGGTTTCTAATGTTGGTGTCATGGGTAGCACCCCTTATCACGGCCAAATCAGAGCCTGGAATCTTCTTTTGCATGTACTTTGCTACTTTCAGGGGAGTTTTATGGTCTTTTTCCCCTTCTATTATCAAGCAAGGGATTGTTGTCTTACTTAAGATGCTTCTCTCGTTAAAATCCAGCATATCCTTAAGACATAATAACAAGCTATCCAGAGAAGTATTCTTTGCTCCTTTAATCCAGCAATATAAATCAGAATGAGTCTTCAAAATGGAAAAGTCTATCTCCCTGAACAGCTTTTTTTGTAGATGCTTATGCTCCAAGATATGATCAAGCAGATATCTTGTGAAGGGAGTCAAATTTAGATACTTAATTATTGGTAGATCTTTTAGTGGATTCTCATAGGTAGTATCGACCAATATCAGACACCTTGCACTTTTTGGAAATAATTCCTCGAATTTAAGCAAGATCATCCCTCCAAAAGAATGCCCTATAAGAATGGGATGTTTAATATCAAGAGCGAGGATAATCGCTTTGATATCTTTTGCGAAACTTTCCATGGTATATGAGGATTTGGACTTTGGCCTGCCCGACAATCCATGCCCTCTCAAATCAAGTGCTATCGTAGCAAAACCTTTTTTTGAAAAATGCTTAATCTCTTTTTCCCATACTGTATGGTTATGAGGCCATCCGTGGACGAAAAGGAGGGTATCTCTTTTACCCTTATGGAAGACATAATATATTTTGGTATTGTCAAATGATCTAATTGAGGGCATAACTATTACTGAATAAGAAGAATATATAAAACATTAGGCTATTTTTTCCCAATAACCTTTAGCCCTCCCATGTATTCCTGGAGGACTGCCGGGACTTTTATCGAGCCATCTTTTTGCTGATAGTTTTCGAGAATCGCCCTTAATGCTCTTCCTGTAGCGATGGCTGTTGAGTTTAATGTGTGGATATATTCTTTTTCTGCTCCTTTTATATATCTTATGTTAAGCCTTACTGCCTGATAGGAGGTGCAGTTTGAGCAGCTTACCACTTCCTTGTATGCTTTTTCTCTTGGCATCCAAGCTTCCATGTCATATTTCTTTGCTGCCACAATGCCTATATCGCCTGTGCAGATGTTAACTATCCTATAGGGCAGTTTTAGCTTTTGGAAAATCTTTTCTGCGTTTTCTATGAGCTGCTCATGAATCTTCCAAGAATCTTCTGGCCTGCAAAAAACGAACTGCTCAATCTTGTTGAATTGGTGGACTCGGAATAGACCTTTTTCATCTATGCCATGAGAGCCTATCTCTTTTCTGAAGCAAGGGCTTACACCGACATACTTAAGTGGCATCTTGCCCTGCTCGAGCACCTTGTTCATCATCATGGCGCCGATAGGGTGCTCGCTTGTCGCTATAAGGAACAAATCTTCGTTTTCTCCCTCTACTTTGTACATCATGGTTTCGAAGTCTGCTAGGTCTGTGACGCCTTCATAAGGCTTTCTTCTTAGCATCAAGGGCGGCTCTACAAGGGTAAATCCTTTTTTTACCAGTGTGTCAACAGCAAATCTCTGGAGGGCTTGCTCCATCAATGCTAAATCTCCCAACAGATAATAGAACCCTTTTCCTGAAACTTTGGCTGCATCCTCAAAGTTTGCAAGGCCTAGACTTTCTATCAATTCGCCGTGAGGTTTTAGCTCAAAGTTGAATTCAGGTATCTTGCCCCATGTCCTTACAACCTGGTTTTCGCTTGAATCCTTTCCGTAAGGGACTGATCCGTGAAGGATGTTTGGAAGGCGCATAAGGTAGAAATCAAGCTTTTCTTTTATTTCTGCTAGATGCTCATCTACCTCCTTTATCTTTTCTGGGATAAGCTTTGCTTCCTTTACCTGGGCTTGAAAATCCTTGCCCTGCTTTCTTAAAGCGTTAATCTCTTCTGTGATGACATTTCTTTTATGCCTTAGATCCTGATTGAGCTGAAGAAGGTTTCTGTATTCCTTTTCCTTTTCTATAAGATCGTCTACCCACTTTAGTTTTTCTGCATCCTGGCGCTTCTTCAAGTCGTGCCTAACCAGGTCAGGATTTTCCCTGATTATCTTAATATCCAGCATATCCATTGAATGTTATCCAGAATTATAAAAAGGTTGTTATTTGATGAGCTGTTAAGTTGTCTAGGTATAATTTGGACAAAAATTTACTTTACCCTCCCTTTCCCAAGATAATTTTTGCAAGTGTAATCCAAAGCAAAATAACTAGGAATCATTAGAAATACAACCATTGAATAACCAAAAATGAGGTATATCAACGCCATAATTTTTGGGCCTATAATAAGAAACATGATACTGCCTAATAGGTATCCTATTAACATAAAATAAATACCAAATTTAGTCAATGACCTATTAAAAGGTAAGGTCTTAATTACTATCTTATTCAATCTTCCTTTGCTTGCTAATTTTATAATATCCATATGATCTTCACATCCATTGTTAGCTAAGCCAACAGCTTAATATCTTCTCTATTATTATACGCCTTAATCAGCATCCTTCCGATGGGATTTGTCTTCTTTATCTTTACTACGCCTGTCTTTCCTGACTTTACTGTAAGGGCAAATTCACCGTTGACATAGATATCTATGTCTTTTTCCTGCATCTCCATGCCTGCCTGGAACATTATGGAATTCTTCTTTATGAGGACTTCGTAAGGGACTTCTTTTTTGTCTTTTGATTCCACTTGCCTTTGGTCCATAGACTGGACGTCGACACTCATGCCTATCCTTTTTTCTATCTCATTGATCGTCTTTCCTTCCTTTCCAATTATCCTTGCGATGAACTGGTCAGGGACTTTTACAATGCATTTGTTGTCTGAGACGCATTTTACCTCTACCTTGTCTGAGTATTGCCTGAATACATTTTCAATACTGATTTCTGCAAGCTTATGCACTCCGGTCTTTGTTATCTCTTCCTGGACAGGGATTACAACCGTCTGTTCGCCATAAGAGTATATCTCGTAGATCAGTTTTTCTGTCTCAAAGTCTGTAATAACCACTACTGGCCTTGCGAGGTCTGCTTCTGTCATGCCTGAAGGGACTTTTACGGTCATCCTTATACTTAGAACTCGGTTGATCTGGCCGTCTTTTATGAAGACGACTGTGTCAATTATCTGAGGGATGACTCCCATCTCAACCCTGCCTATGAATCTTTGGATAGCATCTATCGGGTTTGTCGCATGGACAACTCCGACCATGCCTACACCTGCAAGCCTCATATCTGCAAAGAGCTTGAAATCATCGGTGTTTCTCATCTCGTCAAAAATAGTATAGTCAGGCCTGCTTAACAACAGGATATCGTGAATCTCCTGCGGGGTTCCATGAGAGATAGCATACTGGGTAATCTCTTCTGGCAGGATAAGATCTCTTGGGGCTTCTACTGTCTTTACAATCTTATTTTGATTTGCGTAGTATACTGATATTGCCTGAGCAAATGTGCTTTTTCCCATGCCTGGCGCACCTGCAACAAGGATTCCTTCTGCCTGCACTGCAATCCTGTTCATCAACTTATCACTTAGCTTGTAATCGGCTAGATCAAGGGTCTTTACCGGCCTTACTGCTGTTATCTCCCAGCCATCCGAGAATGGCGGCTTTGCGATAACTATCCTGTATCTTCCAAGCTGGACGATTGTTGAGCCTGGCCTTTCAATCTCTATAAAACCGTCTGTCCTTAGTTTTGCGTTTTCAAGAATCTCATGTGCAATATCCTGTATCTCTTCCTGTTTTAGTTTAGTATTCCTTAGAGTTACGAATTGCCAATTTCCAGGAGATCCTTTTTTTGCAAAAGGTGTAACATTCTCCCTTAAGTGAACAGACATAGTTGTCTCATCAAAGAATTCATCAAGCTTTAGCTCCTTGCTTGCTTCTTTTGGACTGTGATAAATAACATTTACACCTCTTGCTTCTGCCACTTCCCTTTGGACCTTGTCTGAGGTTACAAGCGTTCCGCCTTCATCATATGCAAGCTGACGTATCATGCTGTCTATCTCGCCTAAGCTCGCATACTTTATTTCCTGCGAAGAAGGCCTTTTGCCTGAGAAGTTTACTTCTGTGAGTTTCCTTAATGATTGGATCTCGTTTAATCCCATATAACCTATCGACTTATTTTCATTTGCCATGTGCTCAAGCTCTGCCAGGACTGCTTCATGGATGACTATGGTTTGAGGCTTTATCTCCTTTTTTTCGAGCTGCTTTGAGAGAAGGCCTTCAATTATCACAGATGTGTCCGGGATGAGCTTATCGTCGTTTGCCATAATGCCGATTGTTGGAGTTAATGTTTAAATAGTTTTGGATTGAACTACTCAATTTAAAATAGATAAGGTAGGTAATCCTTTTTGAGTTTACCAAATTAGGACTTTGCGTGCGGCAAAAGTTATGAACTGTCGTTGTTTAGTGTTATCATCATGAAAATTAAGCCGTAAAGGTTTTGATTCTGCATTTGAATGTTATCCCAGCCCAATTCTTCCTGGCGGCAAATTGCTATCCTTACCATCAAATGACATTACAAAATACTCTGATTTAAGAAAGGATGACAAACAGACTTATTATGATGAAGCAATTGAATGCTCGAATCAAATTTGATAAGGAATGGCGCAAACTAGACGATAAAACCGAATGCCATCTTGACCCAGGTATATATCCAGAGGTTATTTCCAAGGATGCAAAATTGGAAACCTTGTTTTGGGCAAATAAAAAATCCCAACCACTAGCCGAGCTGCGGGGTATGAACCCAGTTTGAGCAATAAAAATCCCAACCGCCCCAAGGGGCGGGGTATTTTTAGTGTTGTAAATACCCTCAACGTGGCGAGCCATAACAATAACCCAGTCACCGCAAGTGAGTGGGGTGTTTACAACAAATAAACCAAGCACAATCCCACCTGCTTAATGAAGGAGTTAAAGAGGATGATCTCATTATAGACTTCCTGCTGCCTATATGAAAAAGCAAAATTTATAAACAATCCTTAATTTAGGATTAAATAAACCTAAAAAAAGGATTGAAATGCTAAAAAAAGAATATGAACTGCTAATTCCGTTTGTACAAAAGCCTTGGGAAAAGTTTACTTTCAAGGATGTCAAGAAGATTACTAATAAAACCTCAGAAAGCTATGTTTATAATGGCCTAAAAAGATTTGTTAAGCAGGGATTACTTATTGAAGAGAGAGCAGGAAATGTAGTGCTATACGCCCCGGCATTGCAACGTATGAAAACGCAGGTATACTTCGGAATTGCTGCAGAGCATGCTGCATGGAACAAAAAGCATATTCCTTTTGATGACTTGGAGAAGATTAGCCTCCTGATTCCAACTGGATTCTACACTTGGATTATTACAGGGAGCTATGCTAAGAACAAACAGAAAAAGGAATCAGATATTGATATAGTTATACTGGTTGATGATGAGGCAGACACCAAAAAGGTGTATGCTGCCATGAAATTTAAATGCGAGATGAATATCCCTCCGATCCATTTGTATGTTTTTAAAAAAGAGGAATTTTTAGAAATGCTCCTAAATAAAGAGGCTAATTATGGCAAAGCAATTGCTGCTAACAACCTGATACTCTATGGCGCATCAGAATATTTTGGGATTATGAGCGAGGCAATAAAAAATGGATTTAACGATAAAAGCATATCTTGAAAGGTCAGAGAACGAGCTTATTCTTTCTCAAGCGATACTCAAGATATCACAAGAGAACGAAGCAAAGAGCTTCTTAGGGATAGATGAAGGGCTGACATTTTTTAGCTCTGTAATATCTCACTCTTATTATTCTATCTTTTATTCAGCCAAAGCATTATTACTTACAAAAGGGATAGCTACATCTGCTCCTGAGATACATAAGAAAACATTTGATGAATTCAAAAGGGCTTTTGTTGATACTGGAATCCTTGATGTCAAACTATTTGAGATTTATAAAAAGCTGGTTGTAAGAGCTGATGCACTGCTGGATATATTCAAGGATGAAAAGTGGAAAAGAGGCAATTTTACATATAACACCATTCCTCAGGCAAACAGAGAGCCAGCTACAGATTCTTTTAATAACGCTAAGACTTTTGTTTCAAATATTACAAAGATTATTGAAAGCAATCATGATTGATAGAACTCTTTGATACTGAACCGCAAACTGAGATATCGCTAGCCCAGCTGCGTGCTCAAGTCTTGAGCAATTAAAACACAACTCATACCATGTCTTATTCTTGGTTAGGTTTTTCCATGAGAGTAGTTAGCCAGGATTTTCTTTAAATATATTCCCTTTTGCTGTATTTTGTATGAAGGAGTTTGTGCGCCTGCTCGCTACCGAACTCGCCAAGGTATTCTTTGTAAATCTTTAGAGCTGAGGGATTCTTGTGGCTTTTTCTTTGACCTTTGTTTTCATCAGCTGTGATCAGCGCCTTTGTCCTTTTCATCAATGTCTTTTTATTATGGGGGGGAGGCTGGCCACCGCCGCCTATGCAGCCGCCGTAGCATGCCATAATCTCGATAAAATGATATCTGCTCTTGCCCTGCTTTATCTGGTTGAGGAGCTTTCTTGCTTCACCCAGGGTGTGAACAACTGCAATCTTAACCTTTTGGCCGGCAAGGTCAAGTTCTGCTTCCTTCATGGTCTCCATGCCCCTGATTGCCTTGTAATCTATCTTTTCCAGGTCTTTTCCTGTGACCCAGTCAGCGACTGTCCTAAGTGCTGCTTCCATGACGCCACCTGTATGGCCGAAGATTGCCCCTGCACCTGTGCTTTCTCCGAGAGGATTATCAAATTCTGAATCCTTTAGGTTAGCAAAATCAACATTCATCTGCTTTAACAATTTGGCAAGTTCAACGGTGGTCAGTACAAAATCAGCCTCACCCTGGAACTCTGGCCGTGAAACCTCAAACTTCTTGGCTGTGCAAGGCATGATGTCAACGATGACCATGTCTTTTGGATCTTTACCTATCTTTTTTGCATAATAAGTCTTTATCAAAGATGCCATGATCGCCTGGGGGCTCCTGCAGGAAGACATGTGGTGAAGCTCTTCAAAGAAAAACTGCTCTCCAAACTTTATCCAAGCTGGGCAGCATGTTGTGATCATGGGCAGGTTTTTGTTTTCCTTAAGGCGCTTGATGAATTCTGTGGCTTCCTCAATGATACAGATATCTGCTCCAAGGTCTGTGTCAAACACTTTGTGAAAACCTATCTCTCTAAGTGCAGTCACCATCTTTCCTGTGACAGGGGTTCCTGGTGACATGCCAAAGCATTCTCCAAGGGTTGCTCTAATCGAAGGTGCTGTCTGGGCTACAAGATATTTACCCGAGTTTAATGCATTTATAACTGAATTGATATCGCTTTTTTCTGTGAGAGCGCCTGTCGGGCAGGCAACAACACACTGGCCGCAATTGACACAGGGACTGTCATGCATGCTGAGGTTGAATGCCGGACAAACCTTGGTCTTAAAGCCTCGGTTTTCAAGACCTATGGCATAGACAGTCTGGATGTCGTTGCAAACCCTAACGCATTGCTCACACAAGATACACTTGTTATTGTCTCTTCTGATAGAAACACTTGACTCATCAGGCTGCTCATGCCTTTTTTCACCTTGAAACCGGATGTCTCTTATCATCAGCTCTTCAGCATATCTTTGAAGCTTGCAATTAAGGTTTTCACGGCAGATAGTGCAATTTAGATCGTGGTTTGCAAGGAGCAGCTCCATGTTGAGCCTTCTTGCTTCAAGAACTCTGGGTGAATGGGTGTTTATCTCCATACCCGGGGATATCTGAGTACAGCAGGAGGCAGCAAGCTTTTTTGAGCCTTTCATCTCGACAACGCAGATCCTGCATGCGCCTATCCTTTCCATGCGGGAGTTCCAGCAGAAATGAGGGATCTCGATGCCGTTTCTTCTTGCGACGTCTATTATCATCTCTCCTGGTTTTCCTTCAACATCAATGTTGTTAATCTTTAGCTTTATCATGGCCAATTATGTTTGTATCATCCTTTTGTTATCGCTTTGAAAGCGCATGCTTCAAAGCAAGCGCCGCATTTGATGCATTTTGACTGGTCAATAACATATCTTTGTTTGGGACTGCCGGTTATTGCTCCTGCAGGGCAGCGTCTTGCGCAGTTTCCGCAGCCGACGCACTTTGCTGTGATAAGATATTTTAATAGACCGGTGCAGGCACCTGCAGGGCACTCTTTTTTTATCAGGTGATGTTCATATTCATCCCTGTAAAAGGTGAGTGTTGAAAGAACTGGATTTGGAGCGTTCTGGCCAAGACCGCATAAAGCGTTGTCCCTGACAAACTCTGCAAGGAGCTTTATCCTGTCTATGTCTTCAAGTGTACCGACGCCCCTTGTGATATTTGTGAGCATCTCTAAGAGGCGCTTTGTGCCTTCCCTGCAAGGCGTGCATTTGCCGCAGCTTTCTGCTTGAGTAAATGACATAAAGTATCTTGCTACTTCAACCATGCAGGACTCATTGTTAAGAACAACAATTCCTCCAGAGCCCATGATAGAGCCAAGGCTTTGGAGCGACTCGTAGTCCAAAGGAGTATCAAATTTTTCAACTGGCACACAACCGCCTGCTGGGCCTCCTGTAAGAACTGCTTTTACTTCTGTACAATCAGGTGCTCCACCGCCGATATCAAATACTATCTCTTTTAGGGTTGCGCCTATCGGAACTTCTATTACTCCTGCACGCTTTATCTTTCCTGTTAGGCATATCTCTTTTGTGCCTTTTGTTTTCTCTGTGCCAATCTTTGCATATTCATCTGCACCTATCTTCATTATTGTCGAAACATGAGCCCATGTGCCAACATTGTTGATGATGGTGGGCTTACCGTAGAGGCCTTTTTCAGCTGGAAAGGGAGGCCTTGGCCTTGGCATGCCCCTTTTTCCTTCGATGGATGCTATCAATGCTGTCTCTTCGCCGCAGACAAATGCGCCTGCTCCTTTTTGAAGATGAAGATCGAAATTAAATCCTTTTATCCCAAGGATATCTTTTCCGAGCAGATTATGTTTGTAGGCGGTCTCTAATGCTTTTTGCATGGTCTCTATCGCCAGGGGAGACTCTGCCCTTGCATAGACATAACCTTCGTCTGCTCCTGTTGCATAAGCGCCTATTGTTATACCTTCGATGACCCTAAAGGGATCGCTAACGACAACTGTCTTATTCATGAATGCACCAGGGTCTCCTTCATCTGCATTGCAGATAAGGTATTTTTTTCCAGGCTTGTCTGCAATAAATCCCCATTTGGTGCCTGTTGAAAATCCTGCGCCGCCTCTTCCCCTCAGGCCAGAATTTTTTATATCTTGAAGGACTTCCTTCCTATCCTTTTTTAGGGCTTTTGTAAGGCCGCTGTAACCGCCGCTTGCTATGTAATGCTCAATCTTGAAGGGATTGATTATGCCACAGTTTTCCATTACCAATCTTTTTTGCTTTTTGTAGAAGTCTAGTTCCTTTAAGTCATTGCAGACAAGAAGCTCTTTATTTTCCTCTCCTTTTTTTATGCTAGCAATTAGTTTGTCAACGTTATCCTTTGTGACTTTGCCGTAGATCGATGTTTTGCCACCTTGATTGACTGTGACTATGGGCTCGTTATAGCACATCCCTATACAGCCGACGATGTCTACAGGGAGCTTTAGGTTTGCAGACTGTAATGCTTCATAAATCGGATAGCCGCCTGCTGCTCTTCCGCAGATAGCAAGGCCGACAGTAATCCTGTCTTTTCCCAGCTCTTTTCTTACTTCTTCCAAATTAAACTTTTTTTCTATGTCTTCCATTAGGGCATCTCGCTTAGGATCTTTTTTACCTTATCTTTAGTCAACTCGCCGTAAACAACTCTGTTTATCATCATAGCTGGCGCTTTTGCACAGGCTCCGATACAGTTAACTGTTTCTATCGTGAACTTACCATCTTTAGTGGTCTCGCCTTTCTTTATGTTAAGCAATGATTCTATCGCTTCAAGGATGGACTCTGAATTTTTTACATGGCAGGCTGTTCCCCTGCAGATGCTTATCGTATATTTGCCGTGCTTTGTTAGCCTAAACTGAGAATAGAAAGTGGCAACGCCATAGATGCTTACTCCAGGAATATCCATCTCTTTTGAAAGCGCTATCATATCTTCTTTTGAGAGGTAGCCTTTTTTTTCCTGCAGGTCCAAAAGAAGCGCTACAACATTGGGTGGTGTTTCTTTTTCCTCTGCTGTCTTTGGCTCTTTTTTTATCTCAGCAAGAAAATCTGCTTTTAATTTTTCCAGGTCTGAATCAGACGGCTTTTCCTTGCCTAAGTATTTACTTACTTTTTTGTATTTTTCTCCTTCCCTTATCGTGTGAAAGAGATAGTAATAATTGTTGCCGCTGATGGTAACCTGCTTTAAATAAGGCATGAATTGATTTAACTACCACGTATATAAAAAGGTTTCTTTTTTTCGTTAACTACCACAAAATCACTGAATAGATTTAATTACCACAATTATAGTGGTTAATGGTAGATTATTACCACAATGACGATAGAGTTAATTTAATTACCACTATTTTTGAATTTGAATAAATTATTAATTACCACTAAGATTATACTTGTTTTTTAATTACCACTTGATTAATCACCAATGGATTTAAAAGAGGGTTTTAATTACCACATGAAACGCCATAATATTAAACCAAGCCCAGGCATCGCTCTTAGCTACTGCCTGTTTTTAAGGATTGCCCACTGGACTGGATGGTTGGTGGCCATTTGCCATTGAAGTGCTTTTTTGCAAGATCAAACACCTTTTGGTAATACTGCTTTGCCTTTTCTAGGTCATCATAGAAATAAACATTGCCAAGGCCATCTACATATTTCTCATCAAGTTCAAGCGCCTTCTTGAATGACCTGACAGCAGCTTTCATGTCGCCTGATTCAAGAAAGTCTGTTCCTTCATAGAAATAATCTGATCTTTTTTAGGGATAGGCTTTTTACTATGTTTATTACGTTTGATTTGTCCATTTTACATTTCCAAAGAATCTTCAACCTTAAATCTTATCAATTTGACAACAATATAGGTAGTAGGGTATTTTTTAATATTCCCAATAAGGATATAGTGCAGATAGTTTTCTTCTCCGATATGGTAGTTTTCCTTTAATCTCATGCAGTGCTCTTCGGAGTCTGGATTTTGCCTCATCCATTGATATG
>DASRUK010000063.1:0-5543 GCA_035655475.1 Candidatus Nanoarchaeia archaeon | reverse complement strand
AGCCCATCCTGCTGCAACGCAGTGGTTATTGTAAGGTTTGAGCCAGTAACATTGATAGTATTATTTATAAATAATTTATAACTTAATGAGGAGTCACCGACATCAGATGCATTGAACCCAATTGTCATATTTGATTTCCATGTGTTGTTCGTTGCAGGTATAAGGATATTTGAATAGGTTATGCCTGTTCCATCATAAAAGACAGTAGATACTGTTGCGTTTATTGTATTTGAAGCATTATCCAGAGCAGCAATGCCTATTGCATAAGATTGCCCATCGGTAAGGCCTGTAAGGGCGACTGGAGTACTTGCTCCACTTGTGGCAACTCCTGAAGCATTAGATGATCCATTGAGATATACAAAATACCTTAAAGGCCTATCTCCTCCATCAGTCACGTTAATATTTATAGTCATTGAGCTAAGATAAGTATCATTGGTTATTCCAATCGTTGTTGCTGTTGTTGGTGCTGTCGCATCATAATAGAAAGTTCTTGCAGATGAGTTTAGTTTGTTGCTCACTGAATCTGAAACTTCCACAAGGACGCTGTAATATTTTCCTTCCATAAGACCCGTTAAGCCGATACCTGTTCCAACTCCACCAACTGTTATATTGGTTCCAGTCACATTGCTTGTTCCATTGATATATAATTTGTAGGACAGTGAAGTAGAGGTAGAATCAGATCCATTAATTATCAAAGACATATTTGTCTTCCACGTATCATCAGATTCAGGGATTAAAATGCTGGACAGTGTGGGGACAGCCCCATCCACGGTAAAATTCCATGTGTCATTTGCTGCTGCACCTGTATACTCTACAGGATAGTTTATGCCATCAACTTGGACAAGCATAGCAACAACTGAGCCATCAGTGATTCTGCATTTTGAAGCAGCTCCTCCTGCAGTGATGGTATATGTCCATGGTCCCATTCCTTGGCCGGCTTCATTGGTATCCACCTTACAATCACTGTTTGCAGTTCCATCAGGAGTTTGCCCAACATCATAGTATAATTCAATTGATGTATCAGTACTTGCAGTTTTATTCAGCAGAATAGTGACAGTAAAAGAAGTATTGGAAAGATACTCCGTACTGTTCATCTTTACAAGATAATTAGAGTTGGAATCACTTACATTAGTTATGTTAACCTGCCTTCCTCCAGATTCGACTCCCGCAGGTATGGCAAATAATGCAACACCATAAATTATAGTTATTACCATTGCCAAACCAAAAAGAATCAATCCTCTAATGTTAGACATACCTTCTTTTTTCAACATCCTCATTTTTCCAACCTCTTTTTTTGCCGAATGATAACTGTGATTCTTATCCTCACCGATGGATAAGATTAACATTGATAGTAAAACCGACAACGCATATATTTAAACCTTTCGATTGCTTGTGTTGCCTGCGCTAAGACAGATGTACAGGAGAAAATTATATAAGTATTGCCCTCATTGATTAACAAATGCTAAAAAACATCAGCACAAAAAAAGTCATCGCTGTCGACATAAAAGTTTGCAGGAGCGCTTTTTCAAAAGCAAGAGGTTTGATGTTTTCCAAAAAGAGGGCTCTTTTATTTGTTTTCAATAAGGAAAAAAAAGTTAGCTTGCATATGTTTTTTGTCTTTTTTCCTATAGATGTTCTCTATCTGTCGAAGAACAAGAAGGTAGTTGAGGTTATCAAAAGCTTCAAACCATTCACTTGCTATACTCCCAACCACAAAGCGCAATATATAATAGAGCTTCCTGCAGGAACTATTAAGGCTACAAAGACAAAGATAGAGCACGTATTGAATTTCTGAAAATTTTAGCGATGATGGTGGAGATATGAACTCCGTCGGAAACCTCCCTGTAGGGCATTTTCCGATAGGAAAATGACCGTCTCCCTCCAGGGTTACTGCTAAAATTCACGAGATAGTGTTCAATTCATACAAATTATCGACATCTTTAAATAAAGAATAATAGTTTCAAAACTATATTGGGGACGTAATACAACCTGGCTAGTATAGCCGGCTCCAGTAATTGGAGCGATGAGTCTTTAAAGACGATGAATGGTGATACCGGCTAATCCGCGTTCAAAATCAGAAAGATGAAAGTCGCGGCGTCCCCATACCTTTATATAATTCTTGCCTGAAAAATAGTGAGTATGCCAAAAAAGCCTGTTCTTGCTGCCATCTGCACATTGGTCGGCTTTACTATCGGCGCAGGTATCCTGGGCATACCTTTTGCCGTGGCAAAGGCAGGATACTTCACAGGCCTTCTAAACATTATGCTGTTAGGCCTCTTTATCCTGACATTAAACCTCTGTCTTGGTGAAGTGACGCAAAGGACAAAAGGGATACATCAGCTGGCAGGTTACGCGAAAATATACCTTGGTAGGAAAGGATATTACCTTATGCTTGTCGTATTCACTTTGTTTTCCTATGGAGCGCTCATAGCCTATATAGTAAAGATAGGTGAGTTCCTTGGCGCAGTGTTCATCCCCATACTAGGAGGAAATGAGATAACTTACTCTATCGTTTTCTTCATATTTGCATTCATCATCATATACAAGGGTTTGTCTCTTGTAGAAAAAAGTGAGACTTGGATGGTTGTTGTGATGCTTGCCCTTATCTTGATTATAACGATGATCGCTCTGCCAAAGGCAAGCATAGAAAACTTAAAGGGCCTTGACATAAAAAGCTTCTTTGTCCCATATGGTGTCGTTTTGTTTGCCTTTGCAGCGCTTCCGGCAATTCCTTCTCTAAACGAGGAGTTAAGAAAAGATAGGAAGGAGCTAAAGAAAGTGATAATCATAGGAAGCCTTGTTCCTATTATCTTTTACACCGTTTTTGCGACCATAGTCATCGCCGTATCAGGGTTGGAGACGACAGACGGCGGTATCATTGGCCTTGCAAAATATGCAGGTGATAAGGTTCTTATCCTCGGTTCCATATTTGGTATACTGACCATGGCAACCTCATTTATCGCTGTCGCTTTTGCCATGAAAGAGATGTTTCATTATGATTACAAGCTAAAGGAGAGGTCTTCCTCCACCTTTGCATGTATCATCCCCCTTATCGTCGCTGTTGTCCTTTTGGACTCAGGCATAAAGGACCTTTTCTTCCGTATATTGGATATAACCGGAACCTTTGGCGGCTCTTTAGAAGGTATTTTAGTTGTCCTTATATGGTTGAGCGCAAAAAAGCTTGGAAAAAGAAGACCAGAATACAAGATAAGCTGTCCGTATCTTATCAGCATAGTATTGATCCTTATGTTCCTCCTTGGAACGGTCTTTGAAGTCATTTCCTGGCTATGACTCTTTCTTTAGGGTAAGGCTTAATATCAATATGGATATAGCAAGTATCCCAAGCCCCATCAATATATAGAAATAATACAAAGTGATGAATTCCTTTACGGCATCGGCATACCTGACGATAAAATATCCAGCCATGCCGATAATTGCAAGTATGATGACAGCAAAAAACGTATACTTATGCCAGGCTTTGAAAGATCCATGAAACTTAAAGCCCAGGACCACCGATATCAGCACGACAAAACTAGAGATAAGATATAGGTAATTGCCCATGACAAAATCCCTTGCAGTGATAAAATGATCGCTAGTACCATAAAAGATGATAAATGTCGCAGCAGAAAAAAATATTAGCAGTGCAGCCCCTGCATAGATATAATTAGCAAGCCTTAATTTTTTCTTCGCAGTTTTAGCGGATCTTGACGCAAGCTGAAGCGCGATAAAGAAGATGATGATGCCTGCGGCAAGAAGCAGGATATATTTAAGGACATTCCAGGATATTATAGGCTTGTGCAATAAAGGGATAGATGAAAAAAACCTGGCTAAAGGCTGCCTGGATAAAAATCCTAGATAGATAAGAACAGCTGCTCCGGCTATAACCGCTGGATAGATCAATATCTTTTTTAAGATCTGCCAGGGCAAAAATCTCATGCTCAACAGGAAGGCGGCAGTTATTGCAAGTATCACCATTATACCTGCAAAAATATCATACCTGTAATAGCTTGCAAGTCCATTCACCGCTAAAAGAGATCTGCTCTCCCTAAGCTGCACATCGATTGTCTTAGATATCTCTTGCCCCTCAAAAACAGCCTTAAGCTCTATCTTGTAGCTGCCAAAAGAGACATCCTCCCCAGGATATAGCCCAAGATTGATGACCTTGCTCCCCTTGCTTCTTATGCTGAAGCTTTCTTGGCTCACAAGATACCAGGGAACACCTGAGACTAAGAGAGTATAGCTTGCATCATTGACCGCATTATTTTTTATGGTTATTGGGACATTCTTCCCCTCATGCGTCATTTGTATAGGACCAGGAGCGATTATCTCCGTATTGAAGCACTCTGCCCTGGGATTTACTTTAATTGTCGATTTATCAGTGGCAAGCACAACAAGGTTTTGAGTAAGATATGCAGTTATGTCAAATTCCCCGCTTGCACTTTCAGGAGGATTTGCTGCAAGGATATAACCTATCTTATCGCCTGCTTCAAGCAGCATCTTTTCTTTGCCAGACATATTTACCCATAAAGGAGCATCAAGGCCGACATTTACAGCCCTATCATAAGGCCCATTGTTCTCGATGCTAAGTTCAAATCTCTCTTCATCACCGCACGACTGCTTTACATCAGGGCTTATGGTGAGATTATAGCAGTCAAGGATATCCGCGCTCAATATTACAGAACGTTTGATCTTCTCCTTCTTTGAAGCGACGCTTATCTTTATCGTGTGATTCAAAGCCTCATTCCGGGGTTGTATCGAGATAGGCAGCACTGCACTCTTTCCTTTTGATATCTCAGCGCTCTGCACTGGAAAGGTGACCAGGCTGCTATCAGAAGAAAAACTATAAGTATCTGAATGATTGTTTTCATTCTTTATAAGAAGAGGTATGACAGTCTTATCACCCGCACAGAGAACATAAGCCTCATTATAAGGCTCGAACTTTATTATCGAATAGTCAGCAGGATTAAAGTAAGGCAGGCCAAGCTCTATGCTTGCAGAAGTGATAGGAACAAATAATAAAAGTGCGATTAGCAGTATTTTTTTCATCGATATCTCACCAAAGGAGGGTTATAACAGAAAATAAGAAATATAGAAAGAAATAAAAAATTTACTAATAATAGGTTTTCTCTTCTCCGCCTTCTTCCCCTTCATCGTTTCCTCTAAGCTTGGAAAATCCGATTACTAGGGCAAGGATAACAAGAAGGATTATCAGGATGACAACACCTATCTCAAGTGCTCTCTTAAGTGAAAGCCCGCCAAGTGATGTAGAAGCTCCTCCCTTTACGTTTGCTCTTAGGGGAACTTCCTTTAGCACGCTCTCTCCGCTCTTGATAGTTGCTGAGAATACCTGTATTCCTGCTGTTGCCTTGTCGTTTGGCTTGACGTTTATGAAAGCGGTCTTTGCTTCACCTGCGCCGACTATCAGCACGTTTGAAGGGCTGACGGTAAAATCTGCCCAGTTGCTCGAATCTACGCTTATGGTATAAACCTTTGATTCCTTCCCGTCATTGGTTAGGGTCAGTGAATAGACAGCATTTCCGCCT
>DASRUK010000062.1:0-3326 GCA_035655475.1 Candidatus Nanoarchaeia archaeon | reverse complement strand
TTCTCTGCTTAATTTCGCTGCATTCAGCGCTGTCTCAGGTTCTACAGGCACGATAAAACAGCGGGATAGCATGATATGAACCATTTCATCAGCATCATTCTCTGTCTTTTTTAATAATCCCCATTTGTAAACTTCAGCGAGGTTGATGACGCTGATAAAAAGGCTTTGGCTTGAGTCGATATATTTTGATATCAGCTTTCCCTTTTCAGTACCGTTAAAATACTCTATCCATCCCCAGGAATCAATTAAGGCGGTCAATTTCTTCCCTCTTAAATTCACCTAAACCCTTAAATTTGCCGAAATACGATTTTTGTTGGCTTTTGGTTTTTGCAATTATTTTTTGGATTGCTTCATCGAATGTTTCGCTTTTTGTTTCTTCTTTGACCATCTTCAATAAAAAATAGGTATCTTCTTTAAGGGCAATTGTTGTTGACATTTAAATCACCATATCTTATATTGATATATCTTATATTTAAATATTTCTAAAATATTCAACAGCAAACTTTAAAAACAATCTCCAACACGCTAAATGAAATGAATTACAGGCAGCTTGATGGAAAGACAGTTATCGGCTTGGTAGAGCCTGTCACGATCATAACCAAAGAGGGCGCAAAGAAGACTATCCTTGCAAAGATAGACACAGGCGCCTCCAAAAGCTCCATCGATGTAAACCTAGCTTCAGAACTTAAGCTTGGCCCGATAATAAAATCAAAGCTTGTAAAGAGCGCATCAGGAAACAAGCTAAGGCCGGTCATAGAAGTCAGGGTCGAATTTGCAGGAAAAGAGATGTTTGAGGAATTTACCCTGGCAGACAGATGGCACATGAAGTATAGGCTGCTTGTCGGCCAGAACCTGCTAAAGCATGGATACCTTATAGATGCGTGTAAAAAATGAAAGCAGCAGTCATTTCCCTGGGCTCGGTAAGTTCGCAGTGGACTATAGAGGCAATGAAGCAATATTTTGATAGCGTTGACAATATTGACCTAAAAAAGATAGAGGTCGACCTTTCGACAAACACCGAGGTCCTCTATGACGGCAAACCTCTTGGAAAGTATGATTGCATCTATGCCAAAGGCAGCTTCAGATACGCCCAGACCCTAAGGGCAGTAACAGGCATATTCTATCCAACCACCTACATGCCGATAATGGCAGGAGCATTCAGTATCGGCCATGACAAGCTTATCACTCAATTATTCCTGCAAAAGCACAAGATAGCGATGCCGACAACATATCTTGCATCTTCACCAGAAGCGGCAAAAAAAATACTGGACAAGGTTAATTATCCGATAATCTTTAAGTTTCCAGCAGGGACAGGCGGAAAAGGAGTGATGTTTGCAGAAAGTTTTCCTGCAGCATCCTCACTTATGGATGCATTAGAATCCTTAAGGCAGCCGTTTATCATCCAGGAGTATATAGAGACAGGAGGCGAAGACATCAGGGCAGTTGTCGTAGGAAATAAGGTCGTGGCAGCTATGAAAAGAAAAGCGGTCATCGGAGAAAAAAGGGCAAATATTCACGCAGGCGGCGAAGGTGAGGCGATTAGCCCAAGCGCCCAGATGACAAAGATGGCAGTCGAGGCAGGAAAAGCGATTGGCTGCGACATATGTGCAGTTGACCTGTTGGAAACTCCAAAAGGTCCGGTGGTAATCGAGGTAAATCTTTCTCCTGGCCTGCAGGGCATAACTAAAGCGACAGGTATAAATGTTGCTGACAAGATTGCCAGGTATCTTTACGAAAGGACAAAGTCAATAACCGAAGCAGGCACAAAAAAAGGCGCTGTCGAGATAATGAAAGAGATAAACGCTGAAAAGAACGTGAATGAGCAGCAGATAGTCACCAACCTTGATTTCAGGGGCGACAGGATACTTCTTCCAAAGCTTGCGACAGACATGTCCAGGTTTACAGATAAGGATGAGTTTGTATTGAAAGTCAAGAAGGGAAGAATTGAGATTGAAAAAGTTTAGCAAAGCTTAGGTTGTATGGCATCCCTTACCAAGATATCCAGAGGCATATGATCTGCTCTAAATATGTCATAAGCAAGCTGTTCGGGAGTCCTATGTTTGTTTTCGCCTTTCCAACCCTCATTATCTCTATGTAATCTTCGTTCAAGGACATACAAAGAAAGCATTGTTTCAGCAAGGATGTGATCCTCCTCCATACTTCCTTTCAAGCCACCTTTAGAAGG
This sequence comes from Candidatus Nanoarchaeia archaeon, assembly GCA_035655475.1. GTDB lineage: Archaea > Nanobdellota > Nanobdellia > Woesearchaeales > JACPBV01 > DASRUK01. The sequence goes on along the minus strand of DASRUK010000062.1, from coordinate 1,141 downwards.
GGGTATATCTTCGGATATTGCATATGCCAATTTATCGATAGTTGCCCTTACTAATGGATTACCCTTATATAGGGCAGATATGTGTTTACGATAACGTAAAAAAACATCGCCTGCCACACCTAGGTTTTCCTTCATGTACATTATCCTTTATTCCATCATTTAATAATAGTTTTGTAACTAAAACAACATCTTCTTGTTCACTATTATCGTCTCATCCCTCTTCGGCCCTACAGAAAGTATGCTCATGGGAACACCTGTCAATTGCTCTATCCGCTTTACATACTTAAGGCAATTCTTTGGCAGCTCGTCCAGTGACTTTGCCCCGGATATATCTTCCTGCCATCCATCCATCTCTTCATACACTGGCTTTGCTTTGGCAAGCTTTTCCATATCTATCGGAAAATCCTCTGTAATCTTGCCGTCGATATCATAAGCTACGCATATCTTTATCTTCTTTAAACCCTGGAAGCAATCAGCCTTTGTCAAAACATATGATGTAAACCCGTTTATTTTCCTTGCATATCTGGCGATCACAGCGTCAAACCAACCTGTTCTTCTAGGCCTTCCTGTTGTTGTTCCATACTCCCTGCCCATAAGCCTGAGGTATTTTCCCTGATGATATATATCGCCTGCGTTTGCTTTCTGCGCAGATTCACCCAGTTGCTTTTCAAAAATTGACTCTATCTTGTCCCATGTTCCTTCCTTGGTCGTATCTTCATCAGTCCCAAGTTCTGTGGGAAATGGTCCTCTTCCTACTCGTGTGGTGTATGCTTTTTGTATCCCGATGACTTCGTCGATCTTGGTAGGGCCTATCCCCAAGCCTACACACTGTCCTCCTGCTGTAGGGTTTGATGAAGTGACAAAGGGATAAGTTCCGTGATCTATATCCAACATGGTCGCTTGAGCGCCTTCAATAAGTATATTCTTTTGCTCCTCAATCGCTTTATTGATCAAAACATAAGTGTCAGCGACAAAGGGCTTAAGCTTTTTAGCCTCAGGAGAATTTTGCTTTGCAAAATCAACCATCCTAATCCCAGTTCTTTCTATCTTTGCCATATAACACGGCCCTATTCCCCTGCCGGTCGTACCAACCTTGCTGCCAGTCTCCTTGTCTTTATCTATCTGCTTTTCAGTAATAACA
>DASRUK010000061.1:0-6238 GCA_035655475.1 Candidatus Nanoarchaeia archaeon | reverse complement strand
CTGGTAAAATCCCAACTGTCAAACTGAGTTAGTGTTAAAATTAGATAGAAAACTGTTGAAGTGGCGAGGTCAGGTTCTTAACCAAAGACCGACCTACAATAGATAAATTGGGTCTTTATTTCTTTTTCTTATATATTTTTTCTATCAGTCTGTCTATTTCCCAGACGCCAAGTTCAAAGGTATCCCAATCAAGTGATAGGATTTCAGTAAGATAAGCAAACTGTCTTAAAACACCCTTTTGGTCATCCTCAAGCTTATACCTCTTCTTAGGGTCAAGCCTGTTATTTACCCACATAACCAACTCAATGGCGTTTTTAGGATTGATTCCGTCCCATTGGCCATTGTCAAAAACTCCAATGGAGGCGCCTTTTTTCTCTGCTATCTTTGCAGATTCCCGTACTACCTTATCAAAGTCAGACCATTTTGAATTTATGTCGCGGTATAGCGCATCAATTTGAGAAAAAACCTCAGGTATATTCATTTTATTATTTACATAGGGATTATCCCTAAACCGGTCTCTTGCAAAGGCTTTACCTTCGAATTCTCCTTTAACCGGGATATCATATCTTCCCTTCGGAAAGCTTATGGCATCCAGTCTTATCTCATTTGCCAATTGTTGGTGGCTGGACTCAACACTTTCTTTGTTTTTTTTGGCTTTTTGGTAATGTGCTTCAAGTCTATCTAAAGTTATATACTTAGTATCTTCATGATGAGAAAAGGCAAATCCAATCAATCCTGCAGGGTTGTTAGGGAATACTAATTTACTCAAAGGACTTTTTTTATTTTCATATTCTTTTTTCCCCCTGTCCTCATCATCTTTGTCATCTTTTCCGATCTCCAAGATGATCTTATCCTCAGCAGTCTTTCTTACTTTATGCCTCCATGCACCATCCGAACGTCCCACAAGCCTTAGATAATATTTTCCCTCAGCGCTATCTGGAACCTTAAGAGATAGCCTTATATCTCTCTCATCATTATTGTGCAAGTCCACTCTATCATCCATCCGTTCCTTCCTATGCTTTGGATCTATCAGGTAGATATCGACCTTTCCCCATGAGTCATCTATATTATCCTTTGCATATTGGCCTTTATAGATAATAGCCCCCAGCTTATAAGAATCATCTAGTCTACCTTTATTCTCAATTTTAAACACAAAATCAGCATATTCTTTTCCTTCTTGCACTTTTCGAGGGCTTTTACCTTCTTTGGTTATGGTAAAGCTATACCCTGCTAGGTCAACAGTTCCGCTGCCACCTCCACCGCCATTTATTATTATATCTCCCACTCTTATCCTGGAATTTACTCCGCCGCCAGAGCCTCCTCTGCCTCTGCCCCCACCTCTATCATCTCTCTCTTCATCTTCAGAGAGTATCTTTTTGATGCCTTTATTGATCTCAGCGATGACTTTAATAATGTCCTTGATGGAATCAACCTGTTTTGAAAGAGCAACTATACTATCATAAAGCGCTATAAGTCCTCGCTTTTTTCCATCTTTATTATCAGCTTGCTTAATTGCTTCAATTATCTCCAATATCTTCTCAATCATCTCTTTTATTTCATCCTTCTTGTAATTTTTTACAACTTGGGCTAATCTATCCAACTCAGAATGGAGTATCTTTCTGATCAGCTCGCCTAATTCCTCAGAGACATCCTTATCCATGCTTTCTATCAATTTCTGGATTTGCTTTCTTAATTCCTCCAACTCTGCACTTTCTTTCTCAGCAGGTTTGATAAGAATAGTAGCTTCTGCCTCAACAACATTCTTTTTATTATTTCTTATCTTAAACTTGATATTGTAAACTCCTTCAGTTGTAAACGGTTTATTGTCTATGAGCACTTCAGTAGGATATGTTGTACCAGAATGCAGTTTGCCTTCTGCCAGTTTACCCTTGTTTTCGCCAGCGACTTCAATCCATGATTCATACTCCGAGGGCAAATCCCCGCCAGTAATCTTTGCTGCTACTTTCACAGGCTGGCCCACAGGCACTCCACCATTCTTTTGCAGAGCTTGGGCAGGCTCAACAATAATCCCCTCTATCACAGGCGCTTCTGCTGTTTTCCCCTTGATCTTTATCTTGCGCTCAGTAGAAGATACCCATCCAACCTGTTCACCGCAGTAAGCTTCAACTGTTATCTTATACACTTTTTCGCTATAGTCAGCTGTTTTTAAGACAAATTTCTTCCTATCCCATTTTACCTCGCCGTCAACTTTCCACCGCCAACCTGGCACCATTGCGCCGCCAGGCAGATCCTTGGCACCAGGGCATTCAGCATCAAACTCAACCTCTTGGCCGAGGGTAAAGGTGTTATGTTCCCTTCCTTCATGAGGCGAAGTGATCGTTACCTTTGGCTTGATTTCAGGTTCGACTTCACCGATGTTTACCTCAAGCATACCAGACATTGCAATCTCCTTATATTTATACATACCATTCTCTACATAGATCCTATATGCCTTGGCATAGATATACGCCTTTCCTATCTTAAAGTCAGCTGGGACCATTGCGGTTACCTTAGTACCCATTGCGATTGGATCATTATTTCCTTTCTGTAGTAATGCTAGCTCTCTTTCTTGCGTTTGCCGAAATAATTTAGTATTTGTCGTTCCTTGCGCTGCCCTGAGGGCAATCTGAAGCTCAGCGATTTTCTGAGCCCTTCCGTTGTTAGACATCTTTAGGGTTTCTTTTTTTGGGTCTGTGTTTTCTTCATAATTTTCAGAATCTCTCATAAACCATCTTAAAGTATATTGTGGATTATTAATGTTGATCCCACTAACTTCTGCCTTGAGAGGTATCTCAGCTCCAGGATCAAATCTTTGTCCAGGCTTAGGGTTTGTTATCGAGATAGATATCAAGGCAGGCTGTCTCCTGTGCTCTCCGATAAGCTGGGTTAATATTGCGATCTCCTGCTCAAGCAGAGGTTTTACCTTGGCAAAATTATCAAGCTCTTGCTTAAGAAGCTGAGAGTGCGTATCTTCCTGAGCCTCAGCAGTCTTTATCCATTTTTCAGAAACACGGTTCTCGATATTTCTGTCGCTTAGCAATTCTTTTAGGTTCTCTTCAGTTATCCTTTGCCTGGAGCCTATATTAAATAGGTCTCGAAGAAGAATGATAATTTGAGACGATATTTCCTCTAGCCTTGCCCATCGCTGCATCATCTCAGCATTGTCAGAACGAAATTGGCTGACAGCACTAATCACGCTCTGCTCTGTCTTGAACAGCACTCTAAAAAGCCGCATCATTATGTGGTTATCAATGATTAGTTTATCTATACCTCTTGCCTCCAGTCTCCTTTTCTTATATTCCTCGCTTTTTGGAGAGCGAAGATAAGGGGCGATATTGTCCATAAAGTAAGTGATATCCTTTCCTTTTATCTTGGCAAGTTCCGCTTTTATGGTAGGCAATTTGTCATCTATCTTCTGTTTTTGTTCTTCAATTCCGGCCATATTCTTTAGGACCATCTGTTTGCGGCTAAGAACGTGGTTAAGGAAATTTATCCTGGGATCGTCCTCTCTGCCGGGTGTCTCTCCGCCTCCTCTATCAGCTTGTCCTCTTCTCCTTCCTCTTGCCCTGCTTACACCATAGATCCCTCCGCCGACAATGAGCGGAATCAGAGGCAGTATCCACCAGTATTTTGCAAGCATTGATTTCCCAGGCGTCTCTCCAGGTGTCGTTCCAGGCTTTGTCTCTTTTCCTGTGATAGGCGGTCTATCAAGAGGCGTCTTTTTAGGGGTTTTGCCCTGGCTTATAGATGGCATTTTCCAATTGGCAAAAGGATTAGCAATCTTAAATCCCTCAAGCGGCCTTCCCTGTTGCGCAAGATACCAGATAAGCCCAAGTATCAGGGCAGTAAGCAGTAAAGCAAGAAGAAATGCCCAGAATGGTTTATCCTTAAGCACTGTCTTTGATAACAGGGCATATAATATGTAAAACAGCAGGAGCGCAAGAAGCCCCCATGCGATCCACTTAAGGATAGTAAGGTCTATTGCATAAGTGGTGGTGATTATGAATGATGCAAGGAGCGCAGCAAAAAACGCAAAAGCCGTATGTGGCCTTGTTATCTCTTTCATGGCATTTTTCAAGCCTATCAAAAAAGCTGTAAAGAACAAAAAGAAGAAGACGACAAATGTTATGGTCTTGTCATAATTAAGCCATCCGCCTGAAAAGAAATTTTCAAAGCTGTTCATCCCTATATCAAATAATCCAGCGCTTACAGGGGATAGCAGTGCAAGGGCTGCCAAAACAAGCAGAATGATCCTTGTCCTTTTCACCTTATCACCTTCTTGATAAGATTGATTACTTGCTCTTCTCCAAAAAGCACATTGCCTTTCTGTATGATATGAATCACATTTTCATCTTTTACCTTGAGCATCTCCAAAAACTCATCTTCGCTTAAGCAAGAGCATTTTATCTCCATCTTGCTGCAGATAGCGTTTGCATTATCTGGAGAATTAGTGATAATAATAGCCTCTTTACCGTCAAATAATGCAGCCTTTGCTTCCTTCTCAAGCTCTTTTATACTGATATTTTTCAGTTCAAAATGGTCAAGCAGGCTGGCAGCAGCCAGATGGTATGCTGTTTTATTAGCATAATCGATCTCATAGAATAAGCCTGTCCCAAGCTTCTCGGCTTTTACGATATTATTTTTCTCAAGTTTTTTTAAGCTTGCATGTGCACCAGGCGCGCTCACTTTAAGCTCAGAGGCGATATTTCTTATGGTAAATTTTTTAGAGAAATTCCTAGCTAAAAATCCTATTATATTGAATTCATTCTTGCTTACTGATAGCATGTTCAGTTATATCTAATATTAATTAGTAATTAATATACCTTTATTTAAATATTTCTATTTAGCATCTGTTTAAAATAAGCTATAGTAATATTTGGATGATACATAGTAATTAATCCAATTATTAATGAATATAAAATACTTATGATAATTAGTTTATTATTAACTAGTGTTAGATTAATTAGAACAAAATATAATTAATCACTATTTAGTAACTAAATTAATAAGCTTTATATATCAGTAATAACTTTTCACACTAATTAGTGGTAACAAATGAAACATAGGATAAGCATCTCGATAGACGAAACGACTATCTTTGCTATTCAGGATGCTCTAAGGCAAAATTCTAGGTCTGGTGTTTTTAGGAATAAATCCCATCTCATAGAGCAGGCAGTCAAAAAATATCTGGAGGAGAAAGATGGCTGAGCCTGCGCAAACTAAATCTTTGGAGCAAAGGGTGGGCATCTTCGAATCTGTTGGTAAGACTCTAGAGGGCCTTGTCACTGACGTCAAACAGCTTGCAGTAGATAGTGTATTTTATGGATACTATGGGGCTAAAGCAGCAGCTGGTATTGCAGCAGGTCTTGCGATAGCAGGAACACCCCGGATTTTAACATTTCCTCTTGGTATGGCACTAGGCTCATATCTTAACAAAAAGATTAGCAAGACACCGATGAGCTTCAAAGACAGCTATAAACATGTGATGAACGAGCTTGCTGTAGGAGGCGTTTTAGCAGGATTCCTTAACTATCTTTTCAAGGGAGTCGGTTTTGTCGCAGATATATTCAAGGCAAACTATGGAAAAATGGCAGGTCTGGCGGCTGGAGCTTTAGGCTCTCTTGCTACAACTCCAGGTTTTATGGCAACTCACGAATATCTTAATAGGTTTCTTGTTTCAGGATATGAGTCAAAACCTCTTAAGGATATCCCAAAAAATATGTTTGGACCCCTCTTGCCGACTTTGCCGTTGGTCATGGCCAACTATTCAGTTGTTCCTGAGTATCTTGGACCTACATACCAGATGCCAGTCGCTTCAGGAATTTCAACCCTTTACGGTATGCTGAAAGGTGGAAACAAGAAAAAAGAAGAAAAAACGCCTTTGCCCCAACCAGGAATGCAATATGCGGGAGGCTAAACTACTCATCCCCGATAGGTTCAAGAATAAGCTTGCAGTATAGCCATACGGGTGGCAATTTCAGGGTAGAGTCAAACAACTAAGAATACTTTTTCCATTTAACTGTCAAACTGGAGTTATATGGATGGGCGAAGAATGCAAAATACAAAAAGAAAATGGCCAAGATTTGCCACAATATCAGTTAAGTAGACCAAACCCTTAATAATACTTCTTAATATATTGCCTGCTACATATAGATTCTATCACCGATAAGTTTAAATATATGTAGCCGTTAATTATTTCAAAGGTGATAATTTTATGGCACACATAGAAATTCACACA
>DASRUK010000060.1:0-8399 GCA_035655475.1 Candidatus Nanoarchaeia archaeon | reverse complement strand
GGCATGGACCCACTGCCAGGTTATGGGCTCTTTGGAGGCAACAACTAGCCTATCCGAAATTTGCAGAAGGCGTCAGATCTATATGTTCCACTTATCCAATCCCTGTCAATGCTCATGGGCTTCCTTTCATAATCTCACCATTGACTCATAGGGGAGACAGCACAGGCAATGGAAGAGCGCTCCATGAAATAATCGAACCTGATATTGTCCATCTTGACAGGCTGCCTCATCCTAAATATAAGGGGATAATTGCAGATGGTGAATTTCTAACTGTCAGCAACACTCCTGCAAGCATACCTCATTGCATAGCATGGGCAATGCCTTCTTCTGAATATGATGTGAGGCTTCTTGAAGGCCATTATCCAAGGCAGTCAGTTTGGGACAGCGCTGATGAGATGCTTAGGCTTGCAGACATGCATCCAGGCGTCACTATCATATCCCACGGCGTACTTTCAGGCTCCTCTAAGTCCAACAGGCATCAACAGATGTATATCGACACTTTTATCCCCTGCCAAAGACTTCTTTACAAGCTTGCTTTTGGAGAAAAAAGATGCGGGCTGGATTCTAAGATTTTGGTGAAAAGAAAACATTCGCTCTTATTAGATGTCATCGGCTATTTACCCTGCCAGATGCTTATAGCAAAGGATCAGTCAGCGGTAAAGGGATTTCTTGAAAAATATCATCCAACGCTCGCGAACTTGGATAAGGACTTCCTTTCAAAATCAACAGCACCAGATCACGTCAAGCCTTATGGCCTGTGGGTTCCAGGACTTGATTGCTTTGAATACGATCCCCGAGTCGGTGTTACAGTCCGCTTTCTTGATGGCACTTATATTGTCGAGTGTTTTCCAAAGTTGACTAACAGGCCAAGCCCTAATACTACTCTTATTGGTATCGGGCCTGCAACAAGAGAGTCACAGGGGCAAGTCATAGCCCTTAATCGTAACGATGCTATGCTTTTAGCTACGCAGCCTGAGCTTCTTTGGAGAATACTATATGAAACATCAACAGCATATATTCCTGCTATGAATAAAGAGCTGGCTTATCAATTGAGAAAAGGATTTTAGGTGACACCATTTTTTAGTTAACTATATAAATCACTTAGTGATTTGTTACCTTTCATGTCAGACACAGAAGAAGTATTTATCGAAATCCCAAAGGGATGCAGGAACAAGTATGAGTTTGATGCAAAAGCAGGCGTCATCAGGTTTGACAGGATGCTTTATTCTTCGGTGCAGTTTCCAAGCGATTATGGTTTTATCAAGGGCACCCTGGCAAAAGACGGAGATGCACTAGATGCTCTTGTTCTTGTAAAAGAGCCTACGTTTCCAGGCTGCCATATAGAGGCAATACCTATAGGAGTCTTTATAATGTCAGACGAGCACGGCATGGATGAAAAGATACTTTGCGTTCCTGTAAACGATCCAACATCCAACCACATGAAGAGACTAAAAGATGTCCCTCCTCATCTCCTTAAGGAAATACAGCAGTTCTTTTCTACATACAAAGCACTTGAAGGCAAAAAGGTCAAGGTCGAAGGCTGGCAGGACAGGCCTGAGGCGTTAAAGATAATCTCTGAGGCAAAAAAGCGTTATGCGACTAGATAAAGCGAAAACTAAATAAACCACTTCTATGATTCTGAAGGTTATGAAGAAACTATTGTTAATATCTTTATTGCTACTGATCATGCCGGTAGCTTTTGCAGAAGACGTTGATGTAAATGTATATCTGCTAAATCTGGGAAAATATGAGATAAGCACCGGCTCATTTACGGCAGACTTTTATCTTTCTATGAAATGCGAGAGCGACTGCGGCAGGTTTGAGTTTATGAACGGCAGGGCAGATAAGATAGATGCTATCACAGATGAGCCAAACGAGAAATTCTATAGGATACAGGCAATACTATCCAGCCCTGTAGACCTTGCTGGATTTCCTTTTGACAAGCAGAAGATGCAGATAATCATCGAAGATAAGGAGAAAACGATCGAGGATATTAAGTATATTGCGACCAAAGAAAAAAGCGGCCTTGACGAGTCTATCGCCTTTAGCGGCTGGCAGATAGATGGATGGGACATCGCAACAAAAGAGCATTACTATCCTCCGTATGATGAAACCTACAGCCAATATGTCTATACCCTAAATATCTCAAGGATTCCTCTCAACGCTTTTATCAAGACATTCCTTCCTGTGTTCTTCATGATACTTATCGTCATGTTTACTTTCATAATGGACACAGACAAGATAGCTACAAGGATAGCAGTCACAAGCTCAAGCCTTGTTGCAGCTGTGATGTTTCATATCTCGGTCGCAAACCAGATACCTCCTGTTGGCTATCTTACAGTAGCAGACAAGTTCATGATATTAACTTACTTCATAATATTATTGTCTGTAGTCAGCAATGTAATGATACTAGAGTTTATGGAGCAGAAAAAGATAGAGCTTGCTGAAAAGATACATAGAAGGACTGAATATAGCGTTTTTATAATAATACCTTTAATGTATTTGCTGTTTTTTATTTTTTAGTAACATTTTATAATAATGTTTCTTCTCCTAATTTAGGATAAAATTTATAGGTTGAAACCCTCGGTTTCCCGAGGATGACAACCTTGACAACCTTGTTAAAGGAACTATTTCCTTTCCAAGGATATAAACTTTCCCTTTTGGGAACTAAAAACCGCATTGTTATAGGGATGGAGAGCCTCCACAAGGGTGGAATTTGCCCTAAATGCGGAAAAAGATGCCTTTGTATAGAAGAAGAGTATGAACGGTTGGTAAGAGATTTAGACATGTGCCCAACAAAATGCTTTCTCCACTTTTGGCAGAAGAAAATAAGATGTAGATGTGGCTATAGGGGTATAGAAAGGCTAGATTTTCTAGCTAAGTATGATAGGGTTACCACAAGGTTAGCCGACGCTGTAGCCAGTGATTGTGAAGAAGCCACGCTTAAGGAAGTAGCAAGAAGACACGACCTTAATTGGAAGAGTGTCAAAGAGATAGATAGGGAGCATATCAAGCTTCTGCTACCTAAGATAATTGACCTGAAAATCAGGCGCATAGCCCTAGATGAAATAGCAATAATGAAAGGCCACAAATATTTTACAGTCATAAGAGACTATGATACTGGTGTAGCTATCAAAATCATCTTTGGCAGAGGTTATCAGGAGACATATGATGCGTTGCTCAGCCTAGGAAAAGACACACTTAGCCAGATTAAGTTTGCAAGCCTTGACATGTGGGATCCATATATTAAAGCGATATCTGAGCTTTGCCCTGATGCAAAGCTTGTTTTTGACAAATTCCATGTTGTCAAGAAGGTTAATGCTGCAGTTGACAAAGTGAGGAAAACTGAATTTGCTAAGGCAAGTGATGAAGAGAGGATTAACATGAAGCATAAGAGGTGGATAATACTGAAGAGAGAAATCAATCTTAATACTGAGGGTAGGGAAGAGCTAGATGCTCTATTAAAAAATAATGACAAGCTATACAAAGCTTATCTGCTCAAAGAGCAGATTCTTTCCATCTTTGACGACAAGGTAAGTGATTTTGAAACAATTCAGTTAAGGATTAAATGTTGGTTTGAGAATATCTTCAGTAATGGCTTGGAAGAATTTAATGAAGTGATGAATACAATGCAGCATTATTTGGAGGGTATCCTAAACTATTTCAGGTATGGTATGACTAATGCAATTGCTGAAGGGTTCAACACAAAAATAAATGTTATCAAAAGAAGAGCATTCGGGTTTAAAGATTTGGAGTATTTTATGCTGAAAATATATCAAAGCTCATTGCGGAGGCTTGCCTAAAATGGGAGAAGAGCCATAATAATAAGCTTATTCTTAAGTTGAGATGGCAAGAATTATCCAACTTTTTCCGCAAGGGAGGCATATGCCAGAGCCCAAGCGTTCAGGTGAGCAAAACAACACTCTCGAAGGCCTTGCAGGTACGATAGATGACTGGGCAAGTGCAGATGCCGCAAGAGATGTTAAACAAAAAATCGAGCAAGGGATTTATGATATCCTATATGGATTTTTTAGAGATAGGAAGATTCGGGATACTGCCGCAAGATATTTAGTTGAGAGAGGCATAGGAGTACTTCCTGAGCAACAAGTATACTCATATCTGACCTCTTTGACTCCTGACGGTATCCAACCTCATGGCGCAAAATGCAATCCTGCCAATAATACTGCATACTTTATGAGAGCACACCAATTAGAAAGACAAAAGTTTGATTCTATGTATCTACAAACGATTGAGGACATTACTGTCCCTAAAACCCGCCAAAAAGATTAAGTCTTTGATTGTCTTGCCCTGGATAACATAATAAAAAACGCTATTATCTCAACCCTGCCAAGGATCATGAGGGTGATGAATAGCCATTTTAGCTCAAGAGCTATCGCTGGCGTGACAATTCCTACAGTCAAACCGGTCGTAGCTATAGCTGATGTTGCCTCAAACAGGGAATCAACAAGCCCAAAGCCGTAATAAGTAAGTATCAGCGCTGAGACAAAGGCTAGGGCTATCGTCAGTATTATTATGGCAAGCGCATTGATAACATCTGAATTTGTGTACTCACATCCAAATTGCTTGATAGGCCTGTCTTCCCGGGTTATAGAGTCGTGTATGGCCTTTTTGAAGCTTTTGAAGATAAGTATGAATCTATATATCTTTATGCCGCCTGCTGTCGAGAGGCTTGTTCCGCCTATAAACATCAGAAAGGTAAGGAATAGTTTTAATGAATCGCTCATTTCTGCAAGGGGCAGGTATTGAAATCCAGTCGTGGTCGAGGCGCTAACAATATGGAAAAGCGAATCGAAGTAGCTTAGGTTAAACAAGCATTTCACAGCCAAAAAAGCACCGAATATAATGGTGAGCAAAACAGGGATCTCAGATTGAAAGAACTGCCTGAATCTGAACTTGGCAAGCTTTGCTATGACAATAAAATTAGATGCTCCAAGGATCATGCCTATTACAAGGCCATAGTTGATCGGGTAAGGGACTGAGAGTTGATTGGTAGGAGTAAATCCTCCTGAGCTAAGTGCAGAAAAGATAAGTGAGACAAGGCTGATAATGTCCTTATAGCCTAAGGCAAAGCAAATTCCTGTCAGCAAGAGACTGTATATAAAATAGATCATGAGGACTATAACAAGCATCTTCTTTATCTTGCCGTTCTTCATAAATCCCATGCTCCTTGAGAACTCCTCAAGCTTATCGCTTGGATAAAAGAATGCCAGGAGCACAAGAACGATGCCTAATCCTCCCAGGAATTGAGTCAGGGAACGGTAAAAGATAATTGACTTGGGGATGGCACTCAAGTCGGGGATGACTGAAAATCCAGTGGTTGTAAACCCTGAGGCTGATTCAAAGATGCTGTTTGTCACTCTCTGCATCAAACTACCATCATTGATGCCCAGATATAGATAAGGAATAGCTCCTATTATACTGAGCAGGATGAATACCAGGACAATAAGGCTGCTTGATTCCTTGAAATTCAGCTCTTTTCTTTCACATAATGCGTTTAATAAAAAACCAAGAGCAAAGAACAACGTGGCTGTTATAAAAAGAGCTATGGTGGCTGCATTTTCCTTATAGACAAAGGAAAGGATGATAGGAATCAGGATAAATATCCCTGACATCTGCATGACAAAGCCCATATTTGAAAGAACTGCCTTCATACATTGAAACGAAAGAAGACTATATATTAATCTTTTGGATTTAGCTTAAACAGACAGGCAATTGCACAATTGAAAAAACGGTTTATTGCGTATTATACACACAATTGCGCTTATACCTTTCCAGCGCATATTCTGGCAATGCACGTTGAAGATGTCCTACATCATCCCTATTACATCTAATCTGCAATGTTTCCTCTGAAATTACACCTGTTCCACCTAATACCTTGAAATCTCTGCATTTAGGAAATCCATTGCCACACCAATGGCCAACATCCATCTGCGCTATAAATTCACGTGCCTTGCCCGCAGGCATACCACTTGGCAGATTAACAATGCATTCTACAGTGGTAGCTCCTTCTCCGCTAGTTAGTGTTCTATCCATACTTTTTTACAGTTACCTTGTCATTTATAAATTTAAGTTGACATGTCAGAAATCGCTTCGGGCGCTCGCTCTGATGTGTCAGAAATCGCCTATGGCACATACTTTGCTCATGCTTTGTCTATGACACATCAAGCGATTTCTGAGCATGCTCAAAAACTCATTACAAACAGGCAAAAATGGGGAGTTTTTGACACTTTAGCCCAGAGTAAGCCAGCGATTTCTGAGTGTATAGAAATGCAAAGCATTTCTAACGCCCAAGAAATTTGGGAATAAATTTCTTAGGGAACCAGAAATTTGCTTGCCAAATTTCTCAGTTCATGCTCAAGAACACGCCCCGGGCTTTTCAGCCCGGCGGTTCTTGACATTTGTTATCCTATACTTTTTGATCATGCAGACCGGATTCCAGCTCTGCTTTGCTTTCCTTAGTCCTTCAACACCTAAATCCTGCTCTCTGTTTATATACCTGTATCTGCCTGCCAGTGCTTTTGCAAGCTCATTAAGAAGATAGGCATAAATCCCTTTTATCCTTGTGTCTGCCTTCTCAAAATGTTCCACAAAAGTGTCGTCATTAAGCCTTTCCCCCAAAGCAAAAGCTGCTATTTTGCCCTCAACGTTTATGCAGATGCCAAACAATCCCAGCACTTTATAGTTAGCCAATGCCTCCCTTAGCGCAAAGTCTTCAGCTGCAACATTGGGGTCATCTTTGCATCCCCTCATATCACACCATTCCTCTGCAAGAGAAAGGAAACTCTTCACTGTGCTTTCATCAAGCATGCAAGTGTTTGGCTTGTATCTTTTGCATTGATTGACAAAGTTTCTTTTACTCGCAAACTTGGCGCCATCAAGTGATGCCAGCTCTTCTACAGAATATACGTAGTCAAACATTGCCACATCTTCTTTTGCGGGTAATCCACCCAATGCATTTTCCTCCACCCTTTCAAAGGTGACGCTTTGCTCATTTAGCATGCTCTTGATTGCCTGGTGAGGATTTGGGCCTATGGGCTGAAAATAGGAGCTTCCTGATGAGATGAGCAAGTGATCGCCAATAACTGCAAACTTATGTTCGTGTGGTTTTCTCCAGCAAAATATATTGGTGAATGTATACTCTGACGCCTTTGGAGAGAACCCTCTAAAGAATTTGTCAAAAACCCCTTTATCATCAAGCGCTATCTGCTTTAAGTCCATAAACCCACTAAGTCAATCCCAATATTTAAATATGTCAGAAATCTTCTATCCAACCTGAGGAGGGCTACAAGAAGCAAGAGCTTCATAACTTGAAGAAGATTTCTGAGCATGCTCAAGAACTCTCGATAGCACGCCCTGCTTTTCAAAACGGAGTTCTTGACAAGCCCGTAACAACCATAAAATGGCTAAATCCAAGCTAGAGCAGTTTATCAAGCAGCCAAGGAGGTCATTAATCTATCTGAGCATCCCAGCGATAGCTTCAGCAATGGTCGAGACGTTCTATAACCTTACAGATACTTTTTTTATCGGAAGGCTTGGCGCAGAAGCGCTTGCTGCTATGACTTTTTCATTTCCATTGTTCTTTATGCTTGTCTCACTTAGCCTTGGGATAAATGCCGGAATGGGTTCAAGGATATCCAGGTACATCGGCGAGGGAAATAAGAGGCAGGCTGAGAACACAGCGATACATGGGCTTGCATTATCATTGGTGATATCTTTGCTGATAGCCTTGATCGCCATTCCCTTACTGCCATTTTTATTCAAAGTCCTTGGCGCACAAGGTATTGTGCTAAGCTATGCTATCTCTTATACAGCCATAATACTTGCAGGGTCTTTATTCATGTTTTTATCCTATGCTTTAAGCAGCTTTTTTGCTGCACAGGGAGATACAAAGACAGCGATGAAGATAGACGTCTATTCGCTTATAGCTAATATGATCCTAACACCAATTTTTATGTTTGTATTTGATATGGGCATAGCAGGAGCTGCCCTTGCAACAGTATTGTCTGTCATCTATGCATTTGTTCTTGCCTTGTATTATCTTCGGGATTCTTACCTCACGCTTAGCCTTAAAAAGTTCAAGTATTCGTCTAGCATCATTAAAGAAATCTTTGAAGTGGGTTTTCCATCAACTTTGATGATGCTGACTATTTCCTTCTATGTCGTTTTCTTAAACCGTGCGATGGCTCATTTCAGCGTGGAGCATGTTGCAGCTTTTGGCGTTGTGAGCAGGCTTGAGACTGTTGTAACGCTTCCTGTGTTTGGGCTCTCTATCGGAGCTATGACACTAGCCGGGATGTTTTTTGGAGCAAAGAAGTATAAGCTTCTTAAGGATGTAAGCAAGTTCTCCCTATGGCTGGGAGTTGGCACATCTATCATCA
>DASRUK010000059.1:0-8687 GCA_035655475.1 Candidatus Nanoarchaeia archaeon | reverse complement strand
AAAACAGGATACAAGGTTGAGTTGTATGACTCAATAAACAAGCACCAGTGGAGCCTAACAGTAGAATTAGAGCCAAAACAGAGAAAGATTTTGGAAGCGATAGGTGTTGTGTATAAAAACTAGGGAAAATTCAGGTAATTAGTTTAAAAAGATTTATTAATGAAAGTAAACCTCAGAAGGCTATTGGCAAGGATAGCTGTTATCGAAAGAGAGAAAATCAAAGATAAGAAAGAATGGTTTAGACTCATCTCAGGGGTATGCCCTATAAATAGAGCAGGCAAAGAATGCGTCTATGAGAAAGACGGCCAGGTAGGGATAAATGAAGAATTGTGCATGGGATGCGGGATATGCGTCAAGAAAGACCCATGGCAGGCTATACAGATAATCAACCTTCCTGAGGAGCTTGAGACAGAACCAATCCATCGGTATGGGGCAAACCAATTTTGTTTATACTCACTTCCTGTGCCTATCTTTGGAAAGGTTGTTGGAATTGTCGGAGTCAATGGCATCGGAAAAAGCACGGCTATACAGATACTTGCAGGTGTTCTTGAGCCAAATCTTGGCCAAATCGGTAAAAAAACAGACTATAAGAAACTGATAGACTTTTTTAGAGGGACAGAGGCCCAGGTCTTTTTTGAGAAGATAAGAGACAAACAGATTACTATCAGCTATAAGCCGCAGCATGTTGACCTCATACCCAAAAAGTTCAAAGGAAAGGTAAAGGACTTACTTACCAAAGTAGATGAAGGCAAAAAACTTGGTGAGGTCGTCAAGCAACTGGATATAGAGAATATCATGGATAATGATATAGGGAAGATATCTGGCGGAGAGCTTCAGCGGGTTGCAATCGCTGCTGCTGTGCTTAAGAAGGCAAACCTGTACATCTTTGATGAGCCTTCGTCTTACCTTGATATCAAACAAAGGCTGAAGATCGCCAAATTCATCAAAGAGCTTGCAAATGAGGAAACCTCAATAGTTGTTATCGAGCACGACCTGATCGTCATGGATTATATGGCTGACCTCATCCATATCATGTATGGCAGGCAGGGAGCATACGGCGTCGTCAGCCAATTAAAGGCTGCAAAGGCCGGGATCAATTCTTATCTTGAAGGATTCATCCAAGAGGATAACATAAGATTCAGAGACCATAAAATAATGTTTGAAACAAAGCCGCCTGTGAAAAAAGGAAAAGAGTTTATGCTTACAGAATGGGAAGCGATGTCAAAAAAGCTTGGAAAGTTTAAGCTTGATATAACCCCTGGCGAAGTCAGCAGGCATGAAACGATTGGAATAATCGGTGAGAATGGAATCGGGAAAACCTCCTTTGTGAAGATACTTGCGGGGGTAGAGAACGCTGATAAAGGAGAGATGCCCAGTGCGATCACTGTATCCTATAAGCCGCAAACTTTGGAAGCGGATTCTCCTGAGATAGTCATCAATGTGCTTAATGATGCAATAAAGCATCATACAAACGATATCATCAATCCACTGAATATTCCTGAGCTGTTTACAAAGTCCCTAAACCAACTTAGCGGCGGAGAGCTGCAAAGGGTATCTATCGCTCTTGCTTTGTCAAAGAAATGCAGCCTATGCCTGCTTGACGAGCCTTCTGCTTATCTTGATGTCGAGCAGAGGCTGCTTGTGTCAAAAGTCATAAGAAATTTTTGTGAGCATAGCGGGATAAGCATAATGGTCGTCGATCATGACTTGCTTTTTATCGACTATCTTGCAGACAGGCTTATCGTTTTTGAAGGAGAGCCTGCAATACATGGAGTAGAGAAAGGGCCATTCTCTATGGAAGAAGGGATGAACCGGTTATTATCTGATGTTGAGATTACGCTTAGACGTGATGAAGAAAGCGGAAGGCCTCGAATCAATAAGCCTGGGTCTGTAAAGGACAGAGAGCAGAAGAGCAAGGGAATGTACTATTATTCCTGATTATTTTAGAGGGTAATTCTAACGAAAGGTTTATAGCCAATTCCCTTTTCCGAAGGATTGTGGGGGTTGGGTAAATGATGGATAAGAATTGCCATCAAGTTAGAGGAGGTCTTTACATGACAATTCACCGGCAAGCAGAAAGTACTGATGCATTGATCAAAGAAACGCTATCTGAAAAATGAAAGATTTGACTATTGTGTATATGAAAGATATGAGTAGATTTACGCCTCACTTTAGACATGATCCACCTTATGATGCCTCACTATTATTACAGGCTTATGAAAAATTGCCATTAGAAGGGCTTATGCCATCTGAAGTTGGATTTATTAGCGTACATCCTTTGGAAAAAAAGAATGCTCAAGATTTACTATCTGTGATAGAAAGTCCAACCACCACTTATACACCCCTCGCACTAATTGAAGCTATGGAGAGTGCTAAAGCTGGAGATGATATATTGTCTTTGCAAAGTGCTTATCGTAGATTATCCTATCTGATAATTAGCGGATGGATCCATTTAGATCCCGAAGATATAGGAATCTTACCTGATGCTATCACAGAGGTTTTTACATTGGATAGATATAGAGAATCAATTGCCAGTTATATATCGCAAAATCCTTCAAGGGTCGGGGAATTTGCAGAATCAATTAGAATGTTACTGGACCTTCCAAAATCTTCTGATTTTCAAGGTATTGCTGATTTATTTAGGGCACGATTAGCATTGAATAAAGTGTCACCAGATTACCCTTTATGTTATGTCCCTCCAAGTACTGCTATACCGATTATTTGGGCATCTAGCCCGGGAATAATAGGGTGTGCAGCTGGAGCAGGGGCAAAGCTGAGCTCTGATCAGGATATCTCTTATCGAAATTTTAATGTTATTGATAATTTAATTGAACACCTTCTTTCTTATGGTAGACAGCTATTGGTAACGGATCTTTATCCAGTCGATCTTTTTCCATCATTATCCACAATGGAATTTAAAACTGTTGAAGCAAGATAATTTTGAGTTTGGGAAATCAAAAAGCTTATAAAGAATTTAATATTTGTAACTTACTGTTCTGATAGGGGTGACCCTTTTTTATCGTCTTTAAAACCACTTCTTGATAATAGAAAACTATATTAATGGGCATTGTTCCTTATTTATTTTTATATGGGGGCAAATACGTCAAAATCTTCTGGCCGTGCTATGAATGCAGTCCTTGCCCTAAAGGATGGGACTGTTTTTGAAGGCATAGGCTTTGGAGCTGAGAGCGAGAAAGCAGGGGAGGTTGTCTTCAATACTTCTTTAGTGGGTTATGAGGAAAGCCTTACAGACCCGTCCTATAAGGGTCAAATACTGACACTTACCTATCCACTTATCGGAAACTATGGAGTTAGAAATGATAATTTTGAATCTGATTTCATCCAGGTAGAGGGATTTGTGGTAAGAGAGCATGAGGATTTTTTCTCACATAGAAATGCTGTCAAGGGAGTGAGCCAATTTCTTAAGGAATATAGCATTCCCGGGATCTCTGGAATAGACACAAGGATGCTCACAAAGAAAATCAGGGAATACGGTGTAATAAATGGTGCGCTTGTCACCTCAAAAGGCGATATCAACACCGAATCTGTCGTCAAAAAAGCACAGAAGTTAGAGAGTTATTCTTCATTTGACCTTCTTTCAAAGGTTTCTGTAAAAAAGCCAGAGTTTATCGATGCTGGGGGAGAGAAAAGCATAGCACTCATCGATACAGGGGTCAAGATTAGCATCATCCGAAATTTTATCAAAAGGAAAGTGAATGTCTACAGGATGCCATTCAACACAAAAGCTGATGAGATCAGAGGCCTAAACGTAAATGGGCTGTTTTTAGCAAACGGGCCTGGCGATCCTGAGATGGCCAAGGATGCGATAAATGTCGTCAAAGAAATGCAGTCTGAGATGCCTATCACTGGAATATGCCTGGGTAATCAAATCGTGGGCCTTGCGCTTGGCGGGAAAACCTACAAGCTAAAGTTTGGGCACAGGGGAACAAACCAGCCTGTAAAGGATATTGCACAAAACAAAGTGTTTATCACATCACAGAACCATGGCTTTGCAGTCGATGCTGATAGCCTGGATGGCACCGGGCTTACCGTTTCACATATCAATCTTAACGATGGCTCTGTCGAAGGAATGAGGCATGAGCGGCTGCCGATTATGGCCTGGCAGTTTCATCCTGAGGCTCACTGTGGCCCATGGGATACTGATTACTTATTTGATATCATGGTGAAAAATCTAAAATGATAGGGTTCATTCCAAATAATGGTCAAGAAGAGGGACAAATCTACATGACTGTGCTTAACAAATTGGGGATAATAGCAAATATTTATCCTAGAACAAGGGAGATTAGGATTATGGGGCAAGCCGAGATAAAGAAAGTTAATGATTATTCTCTGTTTAAATTACACAAAGAAAGGAGTGACAGATTAGCTATTGGGTGGGTGAATACTTATTCCAAAACGAACTGATATCAAAAAAATACTTGTAATCGGAAGCGGTCCTATCGTGATAGGGCAGGCTGCTGAGTTTGATTATTCAGGAACACAAGCATGCAAGGCTCTGCGTGAGGAAGGGTATAAAGTTGTTCTTATCAATTCAAATCCTGCTACAATAATGACTGATCCTGACATGGCTGATGCTATCTATATCGAGCCACTTACTGTTGAGGTAATCTGCCAGATAATACACAAGGAGAAGCCCGACGGGCTGCTGCCGACAATGGGCGGACAGACTGGGCTGAATCTAGCGGTTGCTGTCGCTAAAACTGGAATTCTTTCTGAATGCAATGTTGAGGTGCTTGGGACTTCAATTGCCTCAATCGAAGAAGGGGAGGATAGGGAGTTATTCAAGAATCTGATGATAAAGATAGGCGAGCCTGTACCAAGAAGCAAGACTGTAACCAAGGTTTCTGAGGCTGTCTCTTTTGTGAAGGACATAGGACTGCCTGTTGTGATAAGGCCAGCATTCACTCTTGGCGGAACTGGAGGAGGAATCGTCTACACTGATGAAGAGCTTAGGGAAATAACCCAGCATGGGCTCAATCTTTCACCCATAAACCAAGTTCTTGTTGAAGAGGCAATCCTTGGAGTAAACGGCTGGGGGGAATTTGAGATGGAAGTCATGAGGGATAAGAATGACAACTGCATCATTGTCTGCCCAATGGAAAATTTTGATCCAATGGGGATACATACCGGGGAAAGCATAGTCACTGCTCCAACACAGACATTAAATGACCATGATTTTCAAACTTTGCGAACATCTGCCATAAAAATAATACGTGCTTTAAAGGTTGAAGGAGGATGCAATATCCAGTTTGGGCTGAATTATAATACTGGAGAGTACAGGATCATTGAAGTCAACCCCAGAGTGTCAAGGAGTTCTGCGCTTGCTTCAAAAGCGACAGGTTATCCCATAGCAAGGATCGCTGCAAAGATAGCTGTCGGAATGACGCTTGATGAGATCCCTAATGATGTCACAAAGGAAACAAAGGCTTGTTTTGAGCCGACTATAGACTATGTTGTGGTCAAAATTCCAAGATGGCCGTTTGACAAGTTTGCTACTGCTGATAAAAGGATAGGAACACAGATGAAGTCAACAGGAGAGACAATGGCAATAGGCAGGACTTTTGAAGAAGCGCTCCAAAAGGCCCTGCGTTCGCTTGAGGTCGGAAGATTTGGACTTGGATATGATCCTAAGGATAAAATTTGCACTGATAAAAATGAGATAATCCAAAACCTTAAGGTTGCAACCCATAAAAGGCTGATGTATATCAGAGACGGGCTTAATATCGGGATGAGTCCTGAGGAGATAAGCAAGCTGACTGGTATAAACCAATGGTTCCTTGAGAAAGTGAAGAATGTCTATGAGATGGGCAAAGAAATCAAGCTTGAAAAAGAGAGTATATTTTTAGCCAAACGCAATGGGTTTTCGGATGTCCAGATAGCGAAAATATGCGGCAGGAAAGAGGAAGAGATAAGAAATTTTAGGATAGAGAACAAGATAATTCCAACTTACAAAATGGTCGATACCTGTGCTGCTGAATTTAAGGCTTACACCCCTTATCTATATTCTACTTATGAAACTGAGGATGAGGCAATGCCTTCAGCTAATGATAAAAAGGTTATAATTGTAGGTGGAGGGCCAATAAGGATAGGGCAGGGAATTGAGTTTGACTATGCCTGTGTACACTCTGTGTTTGCCCTACGTGAGATGGGGTATGAAGCTTTGATAATAAACAACAATCCAGAGACTGTCTCGACTGATTTTGACACTTCTGACAAGCTTTATTTTGAGCCGTTAACATATGAGGATGTGCTAAATATCATCGAGCGGGAAAATCCAATGGGAGTTATCCTTCAATTTGGCGGCCAGACGCCGATAAATATGGCCCTTCGTCTTGATAAGGCGGGGGTAAAGATACTTGGAACACAGCCTGAGGCTATAGATATCGCTGAAAACAGGAATAAATTCGGGAAAATAACGGATGAGCTAAAGATACCATCTGCTGAATGGGGCACTGCATTTAGCTATGATGAAGCTTTGGCTGTCGCAAGAAGGATAGGTTATCCTGTGCTTGTCAGGCCATCCTATGTCCTGGGCGGAAGGGCGATGCAGATAGTTGATGATGATGAGGAGCTTGAAAACTATATGATTGAAGCAGTCAATGTGTCTCCTGAGCATCCTATACTTATCGATAAATATCTTGACAACGCAGTTGAGCTGGATGTTGATGCGCTTTGCGATGGAAAAGATGTGTTTGTCGCTGCAATCATGGAGCATATAGAAGAGGCTGGAATACATTCAGGAGACTCGGCATGTGTCATTCCACCTCAGAACTTGTCGAAAGAATTGAAGGAGAGAGTCATCGATTACACTACGAGACTTGCACTTTCTCTTAAGACAGTCGGACTGATAAATATACAGATGGCTGTGAAAGACGATGTTGTTTATATCCTTGAAGCAAATCCGCGAGCGTCAAGGACTGTTCCGTTTGTAAGCAAAGCTGTCGGGCTTCCTCTTGCAAAGATGGCAACAAGGATAATGCTTGGCAAAAGCTTAAAGGATCTTGGATTAATCGGATATAGAGAGCCTAAATTTGTATCAGTCAAAGAAGTAGTATTTCCGTTCTTGAAACTTACAGGAGTTATACCTGAACTTGGGCCGGAGATGAAATCAACAGGAGAGGTAATGGGGATGGACAGCAATTTTGCAAAGGCTTTTTTTAAGGCTGAGGCTGCTTCAGGAACAACCCTTCCTTCTGAAGGAAATATTTTGATAACTATCGGAAAGGACGAGGATAAGATAGCAGCTGTTCCGATTGCAAAACAGCTCTCTTCCATGGGGTTTAAGCTATTTGGTACAAGAAGCACTGCTGAATGCTTTAATTCAAATGGGATAGCTTGCGAGACAGTTCCAAAGATAAGGGAAAATCCCCTTGTGCTTGAGATGATGAAGAATAAAGAGCTGCAGCTGGTCATCAATATCCATAGAGGGACTCATCCAAAAAGCGATTCTGCAACCATAAAGAGGCAGTGCGTTGAACTCGACATCCCATATATTACGACGATGACTTCGCTAAAGCCATGCCTTGCTGCAATCAAAGCGCAGGCAAAGCAGAAAATAACTGTAAAAAGCTTGGATGAGTATTATAAGACTGAGGCAATAGTAACAGTATAACTATTTCTCATAAATATCTGCGTCTTCTAATGAATAACTATGCTCTATCTTATAGCCGAGTTTTAGGAACTGGCTGATATAAGGATAGAGCTTGTCTGCGTTTACTGCAAGGCATCTTGAGGAAAGCCTGATCTTATTTCCTTTGATGAAAATAGGATAATTTTGACATGCTTTTGGCCTGTTTGGATCTTTATGGACAGTGCATTTAAAGTCTTTAAGCTTGGGGCATGGAAACTGCTCGCTTCCTAAGAAAAATGAGTATTTTTTCCCAAGCTTGTGGAGAAGCCTTTTTTTAACCCATTCATCAATGCGATTATCGCTCAACAAGGCTGCTTCTTTTTTGGACAATGAGAGATAGCCTTTTCTGCAACAGTAGGACTTGCATTCTTCCATGCAAAACTCCCCTATACTGTTTCTTGCTTCTTTTGCAAGGGTTTCAATCTCCATATGTGGGAAGGATAGGTGTTTATTATTAAAGCTTTACTTACTGGCTAAGTTTATACAAAGCTATAAAAAGGATGTTATCTTTTTGATATTTTATGAACGTACTTCTTGTCTATCCAGAGTATCCCAAGACATTCTGGAGTTTTAAGTATGTACTAAGCTATGTGCTCAAGAAAGCAGCATATCCTCCTTTGGGACTGCTGACTATCGCTTCCATGCTTCCTAAAGAGTGGAAAAAGAGGCTTATCGACTGCAATGTAAAAAAATTGGCAAAAAGCGATATAGCCTGGGCTGACATGGTCTTCGTGAGCGCAATGATTGCACAGAAATCAAGCGTTGTGGAACTTACAAAGATTTTTAGAACAGAAGGCAAGCTAGTCGTAGCAGGCGGACCGCTATTTACCTCTTCGGTCGAAGAGTTTGAGAATATCGACCATTTTGTGCTCAATGAAGGCGAGGTGACACTTCCTTTATTTCTTGAGGATCTTAAGCTGGGATGCCCCAAAAAGATATATCAATCGGACGTAAGGCCTGACGTGACAAAAACAGCAATCCCCATGTGGTCGCTGATTGACATGAGGAAATACCATTCGATGCTAATCCAATTTTC
>DASRUK010000058.1:0-4353 GCA_035655475.1 Candidatus Nanoarchaeia archaeon | reverse complement strand
TCAGGGATTATTGGAGCCTTGCCATCTTTTGGCGCTCCCCTTCCAGAAAATACTCTGCCCAGCATGTCTTCTGACAGCGAGAGCTTAAGTGTCTCTCCAAGAAATTTCACCTTTGCTTCCTTGCCTATGCCTGATGTTCCCTCAAATATCTGCACTACCACAAGGTCTTCTGAAGTGTCAAGCACCTGGCCGTTCTTTATCTCGCCTGAGTCCAGCTTGATCTGCACGATGTCCGCATAGCCTATAGGCTCTGTTTTTTCCACAAAGATTAACGGGCCGGCGACTTTGTTGATTGTTTTGTATTCTTTCATTGCATTCACCTTAGACCTGCGATCTCTTTTTCCATTTCTTTGGCCGCAGTATTTAGCACAGTTTCATAGTCTTTTTCGAACTTTGAATTGACGATTGAATTCTTGGATTTTATCTGCAGTATCTTCTGCGCCTTGACACCAGAAGCAAGTGCATCCATTCCAAGGCTCCTATATTTTAGGATAGTCTGCATTATCCTCTCGCTCTTCTTGAGGTCGCAAAATGTGTCGATAGGATGGAATGCGTTTTGCTGCAGGAAAAACTCCCTTATCATCCTTGCTGTCTCAAGAGTAAGCTGCTCTTTTTCAGGCAGCGCATCTGAACCCACAAGCTGCACTATCTGCATAAGCTTCTCCTCTTCAGAAAGTATGCTCATAAACTCAGACACAAGGTTTCTAAATCCGGTTGATACATGCTCGGAAAACCACGGCTGCAGGCTGTCAAGGTATAGTGAATAAGAAGTCAGCCAATTTATAGATGGAAAATGCCTTCTTTGCGCAAGCTTTGCATCAAGCGCCCAAAAACATTTTGTTACCCTCAATGTATTTTGTGTCACCGGCTCTGAGAAGTCACCGCCTGGAGGGCTTACTGCTCCGATTATGGTCACAGAGCCTTCTTTGTTGCACAAAGCCACTACTCTTCCAGCCCTTTCATAGAACTGCGCAAGCCTTGTAGCAAGATATGCAGGATATCCTTCTTCGCCAGGCATCTCTTCAAGCCTGGATGAGATCTCTCTCATAGCCTCTGCCCATCTGGATGTAGAGTCAGCCATCATAGCGACAGAATACCCCATGTCCCTATAATACTCAGCAAGAGTAACTCCTGTATAGACAGATGCTTCCCTTGCAGCGACAGGCATATTGGATGTATTGGCGATAAGCACGGTCCTGTGCATAAGAGGCCTTCCGCTTTTTGGATCGACAAGCTCAGGAAACTCCTTAAGCACTTCAGTCATCTCGTTGCCTCTTTCACCGCAGCCTACATAGATGATGATGTCTGCATCGCACCACTTGGCAAGGGTCTGCTGGGTAACAGTCTTTCCTGCGCCAAATGGGCCAGGAATTGCAGCGACTCCTCCCTTTGCAAGCGGAAAAAGAGCATCAAATATCCTCTGCCCTGTGATAAGCGGGACGATGGGATTCAACTTTTTTAGGCTTGGTCTTGGCTTTCTTACAGGCCATTCTTGCTTTAGCTTGATCTTTGTCCCGTCATCTAGCGTGCAGACAGTCTCCTCAACAGTGTATGAGCCAGATTTCACCTGTTTTATCTTGCCGCTTACTCCCGGAGGCACAAGCACTCGATGGACTATCCCTTAGGTTTCTTCAACTGTTCCAAGTATGCTTCCTCCAGAGATCTTATCTCCGGATTTGGCTTCAGCTTTAAAATCCCATTTTTTATCATGGTCAAGTCCCGGTGCCTCAAGACCTCTGAAGATATAATCTCCTTGCTTCTGTTTCAGCACTGAAAGCGGCCTTTGGATGCCATCATAGATGCTGGTAAGAAGGCCTGGCCCAAGCTCCACAGTAAGGGGCTTGTTTGTATTGACAACAGGCTCTCCTGGCTTTAGTCCTGAAGTATCTTCATAGACCTGAATGATGGTGTTGTCTCCATCTATCTGTATGACCTCTCCCATAAGCTTCTCGTTTCCAACCTTGACAAGATCATACATATTTGCTTTTATATCCTTTGCAACCACTACTGGCCCTGCTATCCTGTGTAAAAATCCCATTTTATTCACCCTTCATCAAGTCCACGCCTATCGACTTTATAATAAGTTCCCTTATATTTCCAAAGCTTTCCTCAGCTGAAAGCGGAAAAAAGACAGGCGATACACAGTCCATTATATCTGCCTGCTTGTCGCCCTCGAGTTGAGCAAGCAAAGCTTCTTCAACAATGACAATGCCCATATTTGGATCATCCTTCAATGAGACTAATTGGTCATAAACCCGGTTTTTATCATAGGTTATTGCCTTTATCCCTGCCATCTGAAATCCAAGGATGAAAGCTTCACTGCCAAGGCATGCTATCTGCTTCATGCTACCACCATCGGTTCGACTAAAGACATGTCCATGCCAAGGTGCTTGGCGCTTATTATCCTCTTGAGGTTCTTCAGTTCTATCTCTTTTGCCATTAGGAATTCAAGGATTATATACACAGACAAAGGGTTCTGATGTTCAAAATTTGAGTGTGATACGAGGTATTTCTGGAGCGATATTTCAACATCGGTCAGAGAATCAAAACTGTTGATAGGAAAATGCTGCCTTATCATCTTTTGACTTTCTTCCCCGCTTTTTGCCTGGAGAAGATGTCTATAAAAGAAACTGTACTTTGGAGTAAAGAAGATATGTTTTTCTATCTGCTTGTTTTCCATGCCCAGCCTTTTTAGCCGAAGAAATGTCAGAACATTGGCTGTATGGACATTGTTAAGGATAAATTCCTTCAAAAGTTTGCCTTGTCTTGGGACTTTATCGGCAAAATCGAGCATAGAGCTAAAATAATAGTGGTCAAGATTTGTCTCTACCTCAGTCAGGCTTTTGGCATCGGTCCCTTCAAACGCTTCTAGTATTTCTGCCTGGTTTTTTTTGAAGATAAGCCGCAGCTGCTTTGAGGACAGCTTGCCTGCAGGCATCATTAGCTTCATGGCATCATCTTCACTTGTTCCAGCCTGCTTTGCCCTAAGCAGGGTCTTTATGTTTTCTATGTCATACTTTAGCAGATATGCGTCTATCACCTGGTTGTATGAATGGGGAGATATCCTTCTTAGTTTTTCCACCATGCGGCTAAAATTCCGGTTTAGCGCCTGTTCTATCAAAGCAAGCCCTGAGAAGTCCACTCCAAGCTCGTTTATATCATCGCGATATTGAGTCTCACTTAGATACCTGGCTATCTCAGAGATGCTCATCCCAAGCAGTTTCTTATATTCAGACCTCGGGATAAGAAGCGATTTCATCACCTTTGCCCTGACAAATGTATAAGGTGACTCTTCCATCCGGATTTTTTTTCTCATAGCGCTTCAGATATCTCCTTTAGCCTTTTTTCCTTTATCCCTGCAAGGATAGTGGCAAAGCTGTAGTCCAGAAGGAATTTGCCATCTTTGCTTTCCACTATCACTCCATCGATGTCTTTTATCTCTGTCTTGATGCCGGGTATCTCATGTTTTGCATAAACCTTGCCGACGCTTATCTGCTTCTTTGCCTTCTCAAGGAGCAGTTGGACATACTTTTCTTCCTGCTTCTTAAGCTTCTTTTTTGCCTCTGCCATGGCTTTTTCAATCTGCTCGTTCTTAATTCTGAGCAGAAGGTCTCTTTTTTCCGCTATCATCTCTGCTTTATTTCTCTGCTTCATAGCCTCAATCTTATGCTCGATCTCTTCATCCAGTCTCTTTTGCCTTTGCGCAATAGACTTCTCAGTATTCTCTGCAATCAGATTGAGCTCTCTTTCCTTATGCGATTCTATCTTCTTTATCTCTGCCTTGGATTTCTCCAATATTTCGTTTTTGACTTCTTCCAGCCCCATTCTTAACCAGCCATGCCGATTATCATTATAGCCACTATAAGACCGAAGATAACTATTGTCTCAGGGATGACTGTAAGGATAAGCCCTTTCCCAAATAGCTCTTCTTTTTCTGCCATCGCTCCTATCGCAGCAGTACCTATTGTCTTTTCTGCCCATGCAGCTGCAAGTGCGCTCACGCTTATCGCTATTCCTGCGCTCAATGCTATCAGGCCAGTGCTTGTATTTGCTATTGCTTCTACAGCCATTTTTTCATTCCTCCGTTCTGTTTAATTCTGTTCTCCAAAGGGTTTGAAGGCTACCCCTCCTCCTTTGTAAAACTTGCTGAATAATTCAACATAATGAAGCCTAAGAGTGTGAAGAAAGCAGCCCAGAAGGCCAAGCCCGATGTTTATGATATGCCCTACTACAAGGATAAGCACTCCTGCTGCAATAAACAATCCTCCTTTTTGAAAAAAACCGACAGCAAATTCATTGACTACCAAAGCAAGGCCGACAGATGCGACTCCTATTGCCATCAGCCTGACATAG
>DASRUK010000057.1:0-3781 GCA_035655475.1 Candidatus Nanoarchaeia archaeon | reverse complement strand
CTTTTCTATATGGACCCCAAGGTTGTTCCGCGGATCCTGGTTTTCCTCTACCTTGCCCTGGTAATATCCACCCGTGGCAGCGTTCATCCCCTTGTTGTATTCCTCGACGATTTTTCCTGGAAATTGAGTCATCTTTTTCCAGGCAGCTGCAAAAAAGCCCTTTGCTTGAGTTATGTCCTGGGGATTGGTTTGCAACTGCCCTTGGATTGTAGTCCAACCGCCATACCCATCGACAAATGCCATTAGATACAAGAAAATGATAAACCCGACCAATACCTTATCCAGGAGGTTGGTTTTACCCTTATGTTTAAGACCATAAAACAAGACAAACAAGAACCAGACTGGAATGATAAACCTGTTTGCTAAGATACTATTTCCTTTTAGTGGGCCAAAAGATTGCAGTATGCCAAAAATGAAAAAATCGATAACAAGTAATGCAACAATTATATAATTTGCACGCGTAAACTTTTCGTCTTCAGGCAGTTTAATAAATGCTGCCCACAAAATTCCAGCGATAACTAATCTATGAAAACCCCTGACAAGACCGCCAAGGGAGATGATTGTGGTTACTACCATTATAAGTAAAACCCAGGAAAAGAAATCTCGCCTGTCCTCCGGGTCTAGGCTTATCATTAAGACAATCAGCGAGGTGATCAATGAGGCCACAGATAATGAGATACCTAATACTTTGTAATCTGTTGTAAACATATTTATTATGATTAGAGGCACAAAGACAATGACTAAAAAAACAATTATTCCTCGTGTTTTTGCATACTTTAATGCAAGAAGAATAGTGAATATGATTACTATATGGATAGGGAGTATTAACCTTAGCAGGAGCTCAAGGCCGCCCGCACTGAATGCCTCCAGGAGCACTTGATAGTTTATCCCAGCAAAACCCAGGGCCCAGTCAGCAGCATATAATACGACGATTAATAGCAGCCACAATGTCAAGGATGCAGATTCTTTGGCAGTATTGACGACAACATTAGTAATATTATTTGGTGGTGAACCAGTTACAGATCGACCTGGCGTGGATTGAGATTGTAAATGGGTTGCATAGCCCCTGTTAGTTCGACCTCTTCGACTCCTTGGTGTTTGAGGTTTATCCTCCTGCTCAGTCTCCTGTTCGTCAGGGATTTCTTCTGGCGGTGTTTCTTCAGGAGCATCTTTTTTTTTCTGGCTCTTGCCTGGATATCGTCCTCTGGGATCATCAGGGATTTCATCTTTTGGAAAAAGATTTGGATGTGGTTTTTTAGCAGCCTCCACAAGTGCTATCATCCTTTCTTCCGTCCTTCGTCGTATATCCTCTATATCTGAGTTAGCTGGGGCACTTCTCTGTTCAATTTGCCCCATGACGAATGCCCTGTTATTTTTGAGCATTTGGGCCATTGCAGGGTGTTTCTCAATCAATTCATCTAACTCTGCTGCCCTTTGTCTAAATCTTTGTATTTCAGCTGTTTTGCCTGCTTCAAGCTGATTTAATCGTTGTTCATCCTCCTTAAGCTTGGTCAACTCTTTATAAAAAGGGATGCTTTCTCGGCCCAAAGGAGGAGCCTCTCTTTTCATCTCGGCAATTCTCGCCCTTATCTCATTTAAATTCATAAGAATCTATCTCTTCCTTAATTCCACATTGAGTTCAACAATCTCAAGCGTCGTCTTTGGCGTTATCTTGATGAAGTTGTTGCCGTCTTCTATCCAAGCACCTACTTCTCTCTCAAACACTTTCTTCTCCTGGTCAACCCTTATAAGATGGTCGTTTATGTTAAGGTCAAGCCTTTTTGTGTCGCTGTCATCGACAAAATCTATTGTGAGATAGGTATCATACTTTCTTGCATCGATATCCTTAAAGGTTGAAGAGTTTACCTCAAAATACATAACCGACTCAGGGACGTTCTTCTGCTTGAAGCTAAGTATTATCTGCTCTACAGAATAGCTCCCTTTGTTTGTCTTGAACACTACATTGTTCTGCCCTGATGTAAGCGCACTTAGGGGGATATCCTGCACTACCCTGTCATTACATACAGGGACTGCAGAAAAAATATTCCTGTTGTTGACAAGGACATCAAGCACCCCCACATTTGTAGTGCAATAGGGTATGAACTTCAACGTAACTTTTTCGACATTGCTATACTCCGTGTCGCTAAGGCTGAATACATTCTGGCTCTGCTGTCTTGAGAGGTCAGTTATATCTCCGTAGATTTTTACATTCTCAAGCGAGTATTCATTTGTTTTCCAAAAAGCAGCTCCAACTCCAGAGACGCTAAAAAGTAGCTCGTTGTCTTCCTGAAGCGAGCTCTTCTTGAGTTTGATAGGCTCGATGTTGGCAGTATTTATATCATACTCGTAGATTGACTCGCCATTTAGCTGGATAGAAAGCACCCCCTTTCTTTTTGGTGCCGTAAATGCCAAGAAAACATTGTCAGTATTTTGCAGGTCGCCTACCTTAAACTGCACTATCTTTACATTCTTGTCAAACCATCCGTTTCTCACATAGATAGGATTAATTGTGTCAAGGACTTTTGAATTGGTCGTTTCAAATATGTATACGTTTGCTATCGTTTTGTCATTTACCTTACCGATAGGATCAAGCCTTCCGATATTCTCTGATAACAGCAGGGTATCATCTTTCGCAGTTGAATCTCTTGCATAATCACTCTTTTCTTCAAGAAGTTTTTCCCTGTCCTCAGCAGGTAAAAAAAGGATATAGATGATGATCATTGCAGCAATAACCGCGACTAAGATAGCAGCATTTAGGCCGCCTTGGGCTTTCTTCATTTCAAATCACCTTTTTTAATTTAGAGCCTTGACTAACTTTACTCGTTTTACGAATAGATTTATATATAAAGCTTCTTATTTTAGGCATTGACATGAAACAGCTTTCTTTTGACATAAAAAAAGGTGAAGCAAAGCTAAGGGTCGATAATGAAGATGACCTTTGGTACCTTAGCCAGATAATAGACATCGGAGACACTATCAATGGCAAAACCATGAGAAAGATAAAGATAGGTGAGGAATCGGAAAGAAAGCAAGCCATTGTAAAAAAACCCGTCTTCATCTCGATTGCAGCTGAAAAGATTGAATATAGCAATAACTCATTAAGGGTTCTAGGTACCATTACAGAAGCGCCAGAAGACATTCAAAAAGGTGAGCATCACACCTTTGCTGTAGAAGAAGGTACAACCTTTACCCTCATCAAGGAAAGATGGCTTAAGTATCAGCTTGACAGGCTTAAGGAAGCCTCAAAAGAGGCGCAGTCCAGGATCCTGATAGTGGTGATGGATAGGGAGGAAGCTAGTTTTGCCATCATGAAAAAATACGGCTATGAGCTGCTGTCTTCAATAAAAGGAAATGTCAGGAAAAAAGCGATAGAAGAGCGCCATTCTTCAAACTTCTATGAAGAGATCATCAGCAAGATGGAAGAATATGTAACCCGATTAGGCATCGTTAAGATCATTCTTGCAAGCCCTGCCTTTTGGAAAGAAGACTTGATGAAAGAATTAAAGGATGTTAGTCTAAAAAAGAAGATCATCCTTGCAACATGCTACGGTACAGGAAAAAACGGCATAGATGAGGTGTTAAAAAGGCCCGAGGTAAGGTCAGCGCTCCAGGAAGACCGGATGTCAAAAGAAGTCAATCTTGTAGAGCAGCTCCTTGCAGAGGTCTCAAAAGGAGCTTTTGCAGTCTATGGTCTAAAGGAAACCGAAAGCGCAGTAAACGCTGGAGCAGTAAAAAACCTGTTGGTCACAGATGGATATATACAAAAAGCAAGGGCTGAAAG